>JAEYUE010000150.1 GCA_023433655.1 Pseudomonadota bacterium
GCCGAGGCCAACGCCGCGGCCGACAAGGCCCGCAAGGAGCTGGTGGAGGCCCAGAACTCGGCCGACGCCCTGATCCACTCGACCGAGAAGGCCCTGGCCGAGCACGGCGACAAGGTCGGCGAGACCGAGAAGACCGCCATCCAGACCGCGCTCGACGACCTCAAGTCGGCGAAGGACGGCTCCGACCCGGAAGCCATCCGCGAGAAGACCAACACCCTCGCCCAGGCCTCGATGAAGCTCGGCGAGGCCATGTATGCGGCCCAGCAGGGCTCGGGCGAGGCCGCCGCGGCCGAGCAGCCGGCCGACGACGGCGTGGTCGACGCCGAGTTCGAGGAAGTCTCGGACACGGACGAGAAGAAGAGCGCCTGACAACGGCGCAAACCCCCAAGGCCCCGCTTGTCTTTCCGACGGGCGGGGCCTTTTCATGGAACTTGCATGATCCGATCGGGCGCCCATGTCAGCCCGGTCGACGTCGCGCTTCAGACGGCCGGAAACAGGGCGCGGCGCGCGGCGGGAGAGTAAGAGGACGAACGCCAGATGGCGACGCGTGACTATTACGAGATTCTGGGGGTCGAGCGGACCATCGACGCCGCGGGGCTGAAATCGGCCTATCGCAAGCTGGCCATGCAGCACCACCCCGACCGCAACGGCGGTTGCGAGGAGGCGATGGCGCGCTTCAAGGAGATCTCCGAGGCCTATTCGGTGCTCTCCGACGACCAGAAGCGCGCCGCCTACGACCGTTTCGGCCACGCCGGCGTGAACGGCGGCGCGGGCGGCAATCCCTTCGGGGCCGGCGGGGCCGGCTTCGCCGACGTCAACGACATCTTTTCCCCGGTCTTCGGCGAGGCGTTCGGCGACGTCTTCGGCGGTCGGGCCGCCGGCCGCCAGCAGGGCCCGCGCCGCGGCTCCGACCTGCGCTACGACCTCGAGATCAGCCTGGAGCAGGCCTACAAGGGCGCCGACGTCGAGATCGGCGTGCCCACCACCGCGGCCTGCGAGACCTGCGACGGCTCGGGCGCGAAGAAGGGCACCCAGCCGGTCACCTGCACCACCTGCCAGGGGGCCGGCCGCGTGCGCACCGCCAACGGCTTCTTCCAGGTCGAGCGCACCTGCCCCCGCTGCGGCGGCCAGGGCCAGATGATCGCCGAGCCCTGCGGGACCTGTCACGGCCACGGCCAGGTCCGCAAGACCCGCAAGCTGCAGCTCAAGGTTCCCGCGGGGGTCGACGACGGCTCGCGCATCCGCCTGTCGGGCGAGGGCGACGCCGGCCAGCGCGGCGGCCCGCGCGGCGACCTCTACGTCTTCATTTCCGTCACGCCGCACGAACTGTTCGAGCGCGACAACCTCGACCTGCTGGTCACCGTGCCGGTGCCGATGACGGTGGCGGCCCTCGGCGGCGAGATCGACGCCCCCTGCCTCGTCTCCGACGCCTGCGACGGGCGCTGCAAGCAGTCGGTCTCGGTCCCCGCCGGCTCCCAGACCGGCAAGACCGTGCGCATCAAGGGCAAGGGCATGCCCCACCTGAACGGCCGCCAGCGCGGCGATCTGGTGGTCGAGCTGTTCGTCGAGACGCCGACCGACCTGACCCCGCACCAGAAGGAGCTGCTGCAGGAACTGGCGGCCTCGCTGGGCGAAAGCCAGACCCCGCGCAATACCTCCTTCGCCGGCAAGGCCAAACGTTTCTGGGCCGACATCCTCGGCGACGCCCGGGAAACCGCCCAGTGACGCCGGCCGGGGGGCGGCCGCCGGGCGGCATCTTCCACGTCGGCATCTCCGGCGCCCGCGGCCGCATGGGCCGCGCCGTCTCGGCAGTTCTGGACGCGCGCGAGGACGTCGTCGTCGCCGCCCGCTTCGATCGCGGCGAGAGCCCCGACCTGTCGCTGTGCGACGTGATCATCGACTTCTCCACCCCCGACCATTCGGTCGAACTGGCCCAGGCCTGCGCCACCCGCGGCGGCCCGGCCCTGGTCATCGGCTCCACCGGCCTGACCCCGGACCAGGACGCGGCCCTGCTCAAGGCCTCCGAAGCCGTTCCGATCGTGCGCAGCGGCAATTTCTCGCTGGGCGTCAACATCCTCATCGGCCTGGTCGAGCACGCCGCCCAACGGCTGGACGCGCAGGACTGGGACATCGAGGTGCTGGAGACGCACCACCGGCGCAAGGCCGACGCCCCGTCGGGCACCGCCCTGATGCTGGGCGAGGCCGCCGCCAACGGCCGCGGCGAGGATCTCGCCGAGGTCCGGCGCGCCCCCTACGACGGCATCACCGGCCCGCGCGAAACCGGCAAGATCGGCTTCGCCTCGCTGCGCGCCGGGGGGGTGATCGGCGAGCACACCGTGCTGTTCGCCTCCGACGACGAGACCCTGACCCTCAGCCACTCGGCCATCGACCGGTCCCTGTTCGCCAAAGGGGCCGTCGCCGCCGCCGCCTGGGTCCGCGGCCGCAAGCCGGGCCTCTACGACATGCAGGACGTGCTGGGCTTCCGGCAGGCGTAGCCTGCCTGGAGCGCCAACGCTCGCGACGCGGTCGCTCGCTGCTTGAGCGCTGGCATGCGCGAAGCGCCAGGCCGCGTCGGGTCGGGACCCGAAGGGCGGCGCGCAGCAGTCAGGTCCCGAAGGGCCGACGACCGCGGCCCGCTCAGGAATGCACTGAAGACCTCAGGTCTTCAGTGCGCGTGCCTGCGGTGCCCGACGCCGCCCGTGACCAGCGACTTGATGAGGAAGAACACGGCGATGACGATGGCGTAGCCGAGGAACAGGGCCAGCACGCCCATCCAGAAGGTCAGGGTCAGCAGGTCCGGCAGCACCAGGGCGCCGCCGTCCAGCACCGGCCGGATCACCCCGATCGCCACGTGAACCAGCGCCGCGCCCAGCGCGGTGGCCCACAGCCGGCTCCAGGCCGGCATCAGCAGGGCCGCGATCACCGCGATCAGCAGGCCCATGACCTGGTTGACGCCGTCGAACCCGCCCTGAGCCAGGCCGAACACGCCGCCCACGACGGCGGCAATCCAATCGAACAGGGACTCCATACGCCGACCTCCGTCTGCTTCGGCCAGCTTGGCCGTGGACAAGGTTAACGCCGGTCCGCGAAAATGGCTCCGGCTACCGGCCGGTCGAGCCGAATCCGCCCGCGCCGCGCGCCGTCTCATCCAGCGAGGCCGCCTCGATGACATCCGCCTGTTCGTGCCGGGCGATCACCATCTGGGCGATGCGCTCGCCGCGGGTGATGACGAAAGGCTCCTGGCCGTGGTTGATCAGGATCACCCCCACCTCGCCGCGGTAGTCGCTGTCGATCGTGCCCGGCGCGTTCAGGCAGGTGACCCCGTGCTTCAGCGCCAGCCCCGAGCGCGGCCGCACCTGCGCCTCGTAGCCCGGCTCCAGCGCGATCTTCAGCCCCGTCGGGACCAGCGCCCGCGCCCCCGGGGTCAGGATCAGGGTGGCGTCCTCCGCCAGCGCCGCGCGCAGGTCCATCCCGGCCGATCCGGCGGTTTCATAGGCCGGCAGGGGCAGGCCCTCGGCGTGCGGCAGGCGTTCGACGCGGACGGTCGTCATGGAGCGGTCTTCCTCAGGCGCTGAAGTGGTCGGCGATGCGGGCGGCCAATCGGCGCGCCACCTCGGCCTTCGACTGGCGCGGCCAGGCCTCGGCGGCGCCGTCTCGCGTGAACAGGGTCACGGCGTTGGCGTCGGCGCCGAACACCGCGTCCGAGACGTCGTTGCCGACGATCCAGTCGCAGCCCTTTCTCGACAGCTTGGCCCGGGCGTTGGCCTCGAGGTCCGCCGTCTCGGCGGCGAAGCCCACGACCAACGCCGGCCGCCGCTTCCCGGGCGCCGACACGCCCGCGAGGATGTCGGGGTTCTCGATCAGGGCCAGCGAGGGCGGCCCGCCAGGGGCCTTCTTGATCTTCCCGGACGCGACGCTGTCCACGCGCCAGTCCGACACCGCCGCGCTCATCACCGCCACGTCGGCGGGCAGGGCCGCCTCGACCGCCGCCTGCATCTCCTGCGCCGTCTCCACGGAGACCCGCTGCACGCCCGGCGGGACGGACAGGGCGACCGGCCCCGACACCAGCGTCACCCGCGCCCCCAGCGCCGCCAGGGCCGCGGCGATGGCGTAGCCCTGCTTGCCGCTGGAGCGGTTGGTCAGGCCCCGCACCGGATCGATCGGCTCGAAGGTCGGGCCGGCGGTGACCACCGCGTGGCGTCCCGCCAGCGGCCGCCCGTCCGGGCCGGCCAGCAGGCCCTCGATCGCCGCCAGGATCGCCGCCGGCTCGGCCATCCGTCCGGGACCGAACTCGCCGCAGGCCATCTCGCCCTCGTCGGGCCCGACCACCGCCGCGCCGTGGAAGCCCTCGAACCCCTTCAGCCGCGCCATATTGGCCTGCACCGCCGGATGCAGCCACATGCGCACGTTCATCGCCGGGGCCCACAGCGTCTTCTTGTCGGTGGCCAGCAGGGTGGTCGAGGCGAGGTCGTCGGCCAGGCCGTTGGCGGCCTTGGCGATCAGCCCGGCTGTGGCCGGCGCGACCACCACCAGGTCGGCCCAGCGGGACAGCTCGATATGGCCCATGGCAGTCTCGTCGTCAGGCAGGAACAGCTCCTGACGCACCGGCTCGCCGGTGAGGGCGGCCAGCGACATCGGCGTGACGAACTCGGCTCCGGCCCTGGTCAGCACGGCCCGGACCTCGACCCCCGCCTTCTTCAGCAGCCGCACCAGCTCCAGCGACTTGTAGGCGGCCACGCCGCCGCCGACGATCAGCAGGATCTTTCGTCCGGACAGCGGCATGGAGGTCATGCCGCTGATCTAGCGGCCCCGCCGTCCGGCGTCGAGGGAGGCGGCGCCGAACAAGAACATTGCATGAACAAAATAACGGCGATATGGAGTCCGCCGGGTTATCGGATGGAGGGTTCGATGATGTTCAACCGGAAGCAGGCATGGGCGGCGGCGGGCGCGACTCTCGCCCTGCTGGCCGCCTGCGGAAACGGCGGCTCGGCGGTCGAGACGCGCGATCGCGCGGGCGAGGGGGCGGAGGCGGTGCTGACCTCCGCCACAGGAGCCGCCGCCGGCGCGGCCGAGGCCGCTCCCGCGGCGGCGCCG
>JAEYUE010000191.1 GCA_023433655.1 Pseudomonadota bacterium
CAAGCGCGAAGGCCATGACCCCGGCGCAAACAAGGGACGGCGACTGGCGGCGAAGGAACATGGCGCGGCTCCGGCGGAGGACGCCCAAGCTAGACGGCGCCGCGGAGGCGCGGGCCAGTTAAACCTCCGCAAGGTTTGCGGCGGCCTGCGACGCAGCTCAGCCCAGTTCGGCTTCCAGATCGGCCAGGCGGGCGGCCTGGTCCTCGGCGATCAGGGCGTTGAGCATGGGGTCGAGGTCGCCCTCGAGGATCTGCGGCAGGCTGTGCAGGGTCAGGCCGATGCGGTGGTCGGTGACCCGGCCTTGCGGGAAGTTGCAGGTCCGGATGCGCTCGGAGCGGTCGCCGGAGCCGACCTGGGACTTGCGGGCGCTGGAGCGGGCGAGGTCTTTCTCCTGCCGCTGCATGTCGTAGAGGCGGACCCGCAGGTTCTTCATCGCCTTGTCGCGGTTGACGTGCTGCGACTTCTCCGAGGAGGTCACCACGATGCCCGAGGGCATGTGGGTGATGCGCACGGCCGAGTCGGTCTTGTTGACGTGCTGGCCGCCCGAGCCGGAGGCGCGGAAGGTGTCGATGCGGATGTCCTTGTCGTGGATCTCGATCTCGACGTCCTCGACCTCGGGCAGAACGGCGACGGTCGCCGCCGAGGTGTGGATGCGGCCGCCGGCTTCGGTGGTCGGCACGCGCTGGACCCGGTGGACGCCGCTCTCGAACTTCAGCCGGCCGAACACCCCCTCGCCGGTGACGGTGGCGATGATCTCCTTGTAGCCTCCGGCCTCGCCCTCGGTGGCGCTGTCGACCTCGACCCGCCAGCCGCGCGACTGGGCGTAGCGGGAGTACATGCGGAACAGGTCGCCGGCGAACAGGGCGGCCTCGTCGCCGCCGGTGCCGGCGCGCACCTCGAGCACCGCCGAGGCGTTCTCGTCGGCGTCACGCGGGGCCAGCAGCAGCGCCACTTCGCGCTCCAGCTGCGGCAAACGCTCCTTCAGCGCGTCCAGCTCGTCGGCGGCCATCTCGCCCATCTCGGGGTCGGCGGTCATGGCCTCCAGGTCTGCCATCTCGGCGCGGGCGCGGGCCAGGGCGGAGACGGCGTCGACCACCGGCTTCATCTCGGCGTGCTCCTTGGACAGGCGCACGATCTCCGCCCCGTCGGAGGCCGCGCCCATGCGCGCCTCCACCTGGTGGAAGCGGTCGAGCACCTGATCGAGCTTGGCCTGGGGCAGTCGCAAGGGGCGTGTCCTGTTCGCGGGAGGCCTGCCATAGCGCGGCGGCGCGCGATCTGTCGATGCGGCGGCGAGCAACCAATTGCATCGACTGCTCTTTCAACGGACAAGCGGAGCTTCGAGGTGACGCCGAGGGGGGCGCATGGACACCTTTCTGCTGTTCCTCGTGGTCGGCTTCCTCGCCCAGGCCGTCGATGGCGCGCTGGGCATGGCCTATGGCGTCATCTCGTCGTCGGTCCTGCTGGCGCTGGGCGTGCCGCCGGCCACCGCCTCGGCCAGTGTCCACGGGGCCGAGGTCTTCACCACCGCCGCCTCCGCCGGCAGCCATGTCCTGCACCGCAACGTCGACTGGCGTCTGTTGCTGCCCCTCGCGGTCGCCGGCGTCGTGGGCGGCTGTCTCGGGGCCTACGTCCTGACCGGCATCGAGGGGGCGGCCATCAAGCCCTTCGTGATCGCCTATCTGGCGCTGATGGGGATCTACATCCTCTGGCGGGCGCGGCACGAGATCCGCATCCGCCGGATCCGCGCCTGGGTGAGCGGACCGTTGGGACTGATCGGGGGCTTCCTCGACGCCGTCGGCGGCGGCGGCTGGGGGCCGACGGTCTCCTCGACGCTCGTCGGGGCCGGTCAGGAGCCGCGCCGGGCCATCGGCACGGTGAACACCGCCGAATTCTTCGTCGCCACGGCGATCAGCGGGGCCTTCGTCTGGGCCCTGGTGTCGGGTCACTGGCAGGAGGCCGGCGCCCTTCAGAACCACGCCGCGGCGGTGGGCGGGCTGGTGGTCGGCGGGCTGGCGGCGGCGCCCTTCGCCGGTCTCATAGCCAAACGAATCCCGCGCAAACTGCTGACCTATGCGGTCGGAATCGTGCTGGTGGCGCTGGCTAGCTTCCAGGGCCTGCAGCTCGCGGGCGTGCTGTCCTGACGGTCAGGCGTCGGGGCGAGTCGCGGCGAAGCTCGGTCGCGCCTCCAGCGCCGCCTGCAGGGCGACCAGCCCGGGGCGGCCGGTCTTCCAGTCGAATTCGGGATGGCGGAAGCCGATCCACGTCACCGCCACCCCGGCGGTGATCACGCCCATGTCGAGACGGTTCGCGTCCGGCGCCGCGGCCTCCAGAGCGTCGAGCGCCCGACCCATATTGGTCGTCCAGCGCTCGATCCACGACGGGGACCGTTCATGGTCCGGCCGACGCTTCTCCAGCACCAGCTTGACCCCCATCTCAAGGGCGCCGTTGGCGAGAGTTTCGAGCCGCCGCACCCGCAGCCGCTCCTCTCCGCCCTCCGGCAGCAGGCGCGGCCCGCCGCCGATGGCGTCGAGGTATTCGCAGATCACCGGGCTGTCGGTCAGCGGCAGGCCGTCCTGCGCGATCAGGGCCGGCACCTGCACCAGCGGATTTGAGGCCAGCAGCTCGGGCGCATTGGCGTAGGGATCGGCGACGATCTCCTCGACCTCCAGCCCCTTCTCGCGCGCGACGATGCGGCATTTGCGGGCGTAGGGGGACGGGACGGTGATGTAGAGCTTCATGGTCACTCCGCCGCCTGCAGGCCGGCGTTCCGCGCGGCCTCGAGTTCAGCCGCCTTTTCCTCCACCCGGGCGACGATCTCGTCGATCATGCCGTCGTTGGCCTGTTTATGGGCGATCTTGCCGTTCAGGTACATCATGCCCGAGCCCGCGCCGCCGCCCGTGAAGCCGACGTCGGTGTAGAGGGCCTCGCCCGGTCCGTTGACGACGCAGCCGATGATCGACAACGACATCGGCGTGGTCACGTGGGCCAGCCGCTCCTCGAGGATCCCGACCGTCTCGATGACATTGAACCCCTGCCGCGCGCAGGACGGGCAGGCGATGATGTTGACGCCCCGGTGGCGCAGGCCCAGCGACTTGAGGATGTCGAAGCCGACCTTGATCTCCTCCACGGGATCGGCGGCGAGGCTGACGCGGATGGTGTCGCCGACCCCCGCCCACAGCAGGTTGCCCATGGCGATGGACGACTTGATGGTGCCGGTGCGCAGCGGACCGGCCTCGGTGACGCCGACGTGCAGCGGGCAGTCGATGGCCTCGGCCAGCTGGTGGTAGGCGGCCACGGTGAGGAAGGGATCGGACGCCTTCACCGAGATCTTGAACTCGTGGAAGTCGTGGTCCTGCAGGATGCGGGCGTGGTTGAGCGCGCTCTCGACCATGGCGTCGGGGCAGGGCTCGCCGTACTTCTCCAGCAGGTCGCGCTCAAGGCTGCCGGCGTTGACGCCGATGCGCATCGAGCAGCCATGGTCCTTGGCCGCCTGGATGACCTCGCGCACGCGATCTGGCGAGCCGATATTGCCGGGGTTGATGCGCAGGCAGGCGGCGCCGGCCTGGGCCGCCTCGACGCCGCGACGGTAATGGAAGTGGATGTCCGCCACCAACGGAACCCGGGTCTCCCGGGCGATGGTGCGGAAGGCGGCGGTGGAGTCCTCGTCGGGGCAGGAGACGCGAACGATGTCGGCCCCGGCTTCCTCAAGACGGCGGATCTGGTCGATGGTCGCCGCCGCGTCAGAGGTCGGCGTATTGGTCATCGACTGCACGGTGATCGGGGCGTCGCCGCCGACCGGGACGGAGCCGACCATGATCTGGCGGCTCTTGCGGCGCTCGATGTGGCGCCAGGGACGGACGTGGGTGTGATCGAGGCTCATGTCGCGCGCAACATAGGCCGACGATTGCGGCATGGCCACGACGCAGGCCGTCGCGGATCAGCCGCCCGTGGCCTGGGTGACGGCGGTCTGGACCACGGATGTCGCCTGCAGCTGCGCCTGGGCCTGGGCCTGGACGGCGGCGGTCCGCGCCGCCTCGGTGCGGGCCGCCACTTCGGCGGCGGCCTGCCGCGCCAGGGACTGGGCCCGCTGGTTCAGCTGGTTCAGCGAGGTCTGCGCCGCCTCCAGCACCCCCCCGTGCTCACCGTTCAGGTAGACGTCGAAGGCGGCCGGATCCGGCACATCCACCGTCGCCGCGACGCCGAGCGGCGCGCGCCAGGCGTCCCCGGCCGCCAGCTGGCGGGCGAACAACACCCGCCCGTCGCCCATGCGCACGATCAGATAAGCCGACTTGCGCGCCTGCAGCACCACCTGTGAGGCGCTGGCCGAGGCGCCGTAGATCGCCCCGCGGGGGTTGAAGGCCTTCTGCACCGGCGGCGCTCCGGCGGCGGCGGCGGCGAGGCCTTCCGGCGAAGCCGGATCGATCCCGGTCAACTCGGTCTCAAGGCCCGGGGTGATGTAGAGCGCAGGCACGGTCTGATCCGGCGGGGCCGGCAGCGGCGCGGTCAGGCGCATCACCTGGGCCTGTCCGGGCACGGCGCCGAGGGTCCAGCTTTCCGGCACCTCCGCCAGGGCCGAGGGTTCGGGCGCCCTCATCAGGCTGATGCGCTGGAAGACGTTCCACCCGACCACGGCCAGGACCAGCGCCAGCCCGGCGGCGATCAGGCGCGGCGAATAGCGTTTGACCTCCTCGAAGGCCACGCCGACCGGCGGCTGCAGCGGCACCGAGGGATCCGGCGCCTCCCGCTTGAAGCGCTCGACGGCCAGCTGTTCGTCGAGACCAAGGGCGCCCGCATAGGCGCGCACGTAGCCGATCGAGAAGACGCGGTTCGGCAGCACCGAGAAGTCGTTCTGCTCCAGCGCGGTCAGGTAGCGGGCCGGAACCCGGGTGATGCTGGAAAGCTCGGCCAGCGACCGGCCCGAATGGGTGCGCGCCATGCGCAGACTGTCGCCCAGAGTCGGCGCATCTGTGACGGAAGGAATGACATCCTTCCAGTCGGGATGGTCCCGAAACTCTTCGGGGTTGCTCCCCGTATCCAGCGCCATCCGGCCTGACCCCAAACTCGGCGCGCTGAGGGCGTCCTCGCGCGCGGTACTCGAACCCGGGCCCTGTATCATATCGGGATGACAGATCGGGTCCGCCCCCGCAGACCACCCGGTTACGCCTTGTGGATAACTCATTTGAGTTGACCGATCAACGATTTGTTAGCCGTACCGGCGGTTCGCGCCGGGACGTTTCAGATCGTGACGTTCAATTTCCGGGCCAGCGATTCCAGTTCGCCGCGGACCGATCCCGATGAGGAGCCCAGCAGGTTGGTCATGCCGCGACGGGCCGCCGCCAGGTCGGCCGACAGGATCATCCGCTTGACCGGCCCCACCCCCCCGGCGGGCGCTGACAGGCGGGTGAAGCCCAGGGTCAGCAGGGCGAAGGCCTCCAGCGGTCGCCCGGCCAGCTCGCCGCACACAGAGACGGGCGTTCCGGTGTCGGCGCATTTCTTCTGGATCTCGGCCAGCGCCCTCAGGAACGGGGGTGACAGGGGGTCGTATCGGTCGGACACGAGCGGATTGGTCCGGTCGGCGGCGAACATGTACTGGAACAGGTCGTTGGTGCCGACGGACACGAAGTCGGTCAGCGGCAGCAGGGCGTCGAGGTGCCACAGCAGCGACGGGCACTCGATCATGGCCCCGACCCGAAGCAGGGCTGGCAGCGCCCGCCCCCGCCGTCGGGCCCAGGCGCATTCGATGTCGACCAGTTCGCGGGCCGCCCGGAACTCGTCGACCGTCGCGATCATCGGAAACATGACGCGAAGCTCGCGCCCCGCCGCGGCGGTCAGCAGCGCCCTCAGTTGCAGCCTCAGCAGGCCTGGCCGATCCAGACCGAGGCGCACGGCGCGCCGGCCGAGGGCGGGATTCTCCTCCCGCTCGGTCTCCAGATAGGGCAGGACCTTGTCGCCGCCTATGTCGAGGGTGCGGAAGGTCACCGGCCGGTTCCCGGCGGTATCCAGCACCAGCCTGTAGAGCGCTGTCTGGCTATCGAGGCGCGGCAGCTCCTCCGAAACCATGAACTGGAACTCGGTGCGGAACAGGCCGATTCCCTCGGCCCCGGTGGCGTCGAGGTTCTCGAGATCGACGGCCAGACCCGCATTGGTCAGCAACGAGATGCGCGCGCCGTCGAGAGTGACGGCGTCGACCCCGCGCAGCCTGGCGAACTCCGCCTGCCGCTCGCTGCGCACCTCGATGCGGGACTGGACGGCCGCCAGCATGTCCGGGCGCGGGCGCAGATAGGCCTCGCCGGTCTCGCCGTCGACGATGGCCAGATCGCCCTCTGACAGGCGGTCGCGCAGGCCCATCAGGCGCCCGACGCAGGGAATCTGCAGCGCCCGCGCGACAATCGCGGCGTGGCTGGCCGCCGACCCCTCCTCCAGCAACAGCCCTCTCAGCTTGTTGCGCGGATACTCCAGCAGATCGGCCGGACCGAGGTTGCGGGCGACCAAGATGGCGTCGTCCGGCAGATCACGCTCGCCCGGCTTGTCGCCCGCCAGCAGCCTGAGCAGCCGGTTGGCCAGGTCCTCGAAGTCGTGCAGCCGTTCGCGGATATAGGGATCGCGGGCGGTGGCGAAGCGGGCGCGATGCTCGTTTCGGACGCGATCGACCGCCGCCTCGGCGGTCAGACCGGTGCGCACCGCCTCCTCCAGCGACCGGTTCCAGCCCCGGTCGTCGGCGAACATGCGGTAGGTCTCCAGCACCTCGAACGACTGGCCCGCCAGCTTGCCGGGGCCGCCCTCCAGCATGGAATCGATGTTGGCCTTGAGAGCCTCCAGGGCTCCACGCAGCCGGACCTCCTCGGCCTGGGGGTCGTCGGCCAGCAGGTTCTCGGGCGGGACCGGCGCCTCGTGCAGGACCACATGCCCATAGGCCAGGCCCTCGGCGAAGCGATGACCCTTCAGTCGCTCCGGCCGGTGGGGCGCCACCTCGATGTCGCGCAGTTCGTCCTGGGCAAGCAGTTCGCCCGAGGCCACGGTCTCAGCCAGGACCATAGCGATGGTCTGGATGTCCTCGACCTCTTCCTCATCATAGCGGCGCTCGGAGCGGTTCTGGACCACCAGCACGCCGATGGCCCGACCGCCGCGCAGCAGGGGCGCTCCGAGGAAAGCGTGGTAGGGATCCTCACCGGTTTCCGGGCGATAGGCGAAGCTCGGGTGCGCGGGGGCGTTGGAGAGGCTGATGGGCTCGGCCGATCGCGCCACCTCGCCGACCAGACCCTCGCCGGGCCGCAGGCGGGTCGTGTGCACCGCTTCCGGCTTCAGCCCCTGTGTGGCGAACAGCTCCAGCTCACCCGAGGCGCGGCGCAGATAGATCGAGCAGACCTCGGCCACCATCGACTGGGCGATGATGCGCACCACGGTGTCGAGCCGCTCCTGCGCGGGCGCGGCCCCCGCCATAGCCTCGCGGATCTGGCGAAGGAGGTTCCGCGGCCCCCTCGTCGTCAATCCGCCTGCCGGCATGGCCTCTCCTCGACTCCGCGCCTCCACATGGGCGCAGCAAAGCTTGTTCGCTAGACCGTTTCCAGTCCGTAGGCGGCGTGCAGGGCCCGCACCGCCAGTTCAGCGTAGGCGGCGTCGATGAGCACGCTGATCTTGATCTCCGAGGTGGAGATGGCCTGGAACTTCACCCCCTTGTCGGCCAGGGCCTTGAACATCGTCTGGGCGACCCCGGCGTGGCTGCGCATGCCGACCCCAATGACCGAGACCTTGGCCACATCCTCGTCGACGCGCAGCTCCTCGAAGCCGATGTCCTGCTGGGCCGCGCGCATCAGCTCGGCGGCGCGCGAGGCGTCGCGCCGGCCGGTGGTGAAGGTCAGGTTGACCCTCCCTTCGGTGCGCGACTGGCTCTGCACGATCATGTCGACATTGACGTTGGCCTCCGCCAGGCGGGTGAAGACGTCCGCCGGCGCCTCGACCCGATCGGACAGGCCCAGCAGGGTGATGCGGGCCTCGTCGCGGCTCATGGTCACGCCGGATACGATGCGTTTCTCCACGATCTCCTCCTCGTCGCAGATCAGGGTGCCGGACTTCTCCGGCAGGACGCCATCGGCGTCGGGTTCGATGAAGCTGGACAGCACCCGCACCGGCACCTGCTTCGCCATGGCCAGTTCGACCGAGCGGGTCTGCAGCACCTTGGCCCCCAGCGAGGCCATCTCCAGCATCTCCTCATAGGAGACCTTTTCGAGGCGGCGGGCCTTCTGCTCGATGCGGGGATCGGTGGTGTAGACTCCGTCCACGTCCGTATAGATGTCGCAGGCGCAACCGAGGGCGGCGGCCACAGCCACGGCCGAAGTGTCCGAGCCGCCCCGGCCCAGGGTGGTTATGCGGCCGCTGCGGGTGACGCCCTGGAATCCGGGGACCACCGCCACCTCGCCGCCGTCGATGGCGGCCCCGATGACGTCGCCCGGCACCTCCTCGATGCGGGCGCGACCGTGGGCGTCGTCGGTCAGGATCGGGATCTGCCAGCCCATCCAGCTGCGCGCGTTGAGGCCGAGGTTGCGCAGGGTCAGGGCCAGCAGGCCGGAGGTGACCTGCTCGCCCGAGGCGACCACCACGTCGTATTCGTCGTCCGACAGTTCGACGCCCTGCGCCGGCCGGCCGGCGCCGTCGGTCCAGGCCACCAGTTCGTTGGTCTTGCCGGCCATGGCCGAGACCACGACGGCGACCTTTCGGCCGGCCTGCACCTCGGCGACGACGATGCGGGCGGCGCGGCGAATGCGCTCGAGGTCGCCCATCGAGGTGCCGCCGAACTTCATCACCAGCCGCGTGGTGTCTGGCCGCGTCATCGTGGCGAACCGCTCCGTCTTGCGTGGATGGCCGCAGGGGTTCATGCCTCGACCATGGTCGCTTCTAACCACACGACGAACAGCCGGAAACCCCACGACGCGTTGGAAATCAACGATCAGGCGGCCGGTCCGTCGATCGATCCCGCCGACGTCGCCCGCTTCTCGGCCCAGGCGGCGGAGTGGTGGGACCCCCATGGACCGTTCGCGCCGCTGCACCGGTTCAATCCCGCCCGCCTGGCCTTCATCCGCGACCGCGCCGCCGAACGATTTGCACGCGACACCCGCAGCCGCGCGCCGTTCGCGGGGTTGACCCTGCTGGACGTGGGCTGCGGCGGCGGCCTGATCGCCGAGCCGATGCGCCGGCTGGGTTTTGAGGTGACAGCGATCGACGCCTCCAGCGAGAACATCGGCACCGCCCGGATCCACGCCGAACAACAGGGCCTCGACATCGCCTTCCGAGCCGCCACCGCCGAGCAGCTCGAGGCCGAAGGCGCCGGTCCGTTCGATGTGGTCCTGACTCTCGAGGTGGTCGAGCATGTCGCCGACCCCGAGTCCTTCCTTCGCACCTGCGCCCGGCTGGTGAAGCCCGGGGGGATGATGATCGTCGCCACCCTGAACCGCACCCTCCGGTCGCTGGCGCTCGGCAAGGTCGCGGCTGAATACGTGCTGCGCTGGGTGCCGGCCGGCACCCATGACTGGCGCCAATTCCTCAAACCCGAAGAGATCCGGCTGATGCTGTCGGAAGAGCCGCTGGCGGTCAGCGGGCCCTTCGGCCTCGTCTATAATCCCCTGACAGACCGCTGGAGCGAAAGCGGCGATGCGGCGGTGAATTACATGATGGTCGCGACCCGCGACTGAGCAGGTTCATCCGGCGTTCATCGACCTGACCGCGTTTTAACGGGACAGCCAAGCTTGCCGGTGGGATGAGGGGCCCTCTCTTCACCTCCCCGACAGGAGCTCCCCATGAAGCGTCTCGCCCTTCTCGCTGTCCTCTCGGCCAGCCTGATGACCTCGGCCTGCATCACCGTCATCGACGCCGACGGCGACGATCACATCGGCTGGCACGGCCAGAACGCCCAGCCGTTCGACGGCGCACGCGCCGACTGCCGCGCCCGCACGGGCAGCAACGAGCACAGCGACGCCTTCGCCGCCTGCATGGCCGAAAAGGGCTGGACCCGCGGCGAACACTAAGCCGCGGCCGCCCGTCAGGCGGGACAGCGCGTGTTGAGCGGGGCCGCTCTGAAGTCCCAGGCCATGCTGCGCGCCTGCCCGCCGATCTCGCCGTCGATCCGCGCCCTGAGCGAGTTCCCGTCGCGTTCGTACGTGATACGGCTCGGGAAGTCGTTGTCCGGGTTGGCGAACACCGCCCGCCCGGCGGCGCTCTCCGTCAGCACGAAGATCGTCGGCGGCGCCCCGCCGGGCTGGGCGACATAGGCGAAGCCGTCGGGCGTGGGTCCGATGCGAAACACCTCGAATGAGGCATGGCCGTCCTCCAGCGCCAGCGCGTGGCCGACCATCAGTCCGCCGCGCACGTCGCTCCACGTTTCGGAGGCCTCGCGGCCCTCCGCGCAACTCAGCCAGTAGCCGGCCATCCACGACAGGTCCGGCCCGGGCGCCGCTTGCGCCAAGAGCAGGGCGAGAGCGGCTTGGAGCATGGCGCGGGTCCGCTGGTCAGTTCAGCCGGGCCGGGTCAGGCGGGACCGGCGGCAGGGGCGCGCAGGGTACGCCGTCTTCCTTCAGTTTGCGAACCTCGGCGGGGGTGGCCTCGCCATAGATCTCGCGCTTCTCCGACCGACCCTCATGGATGTCGCGGGCCTCCCTCGCGAAGGCGTCGCCGACATAGTCGAAATTCTGCTCGACGTGGCTGCGCACTTCGCGGGCCATCTGCATCATCATGCCCTGCATCTTCGCCACATCAGGGGCGTCCGCAGCCTTGCGCGAACCAGTTATGGCGGGGGCCATGATCTGCTTGCGCACCTCGCGCGAGCCGCACACGGGGCACTCCACCAGACCCCGCGCGGCCTGGTCGTCATAGTCCGAAGACCCCCCGAACCACGCTTCGAAGCCATGGTCCTGATCACACTGGAGAGCGTAGCGGATCATGTCGGCAGCGCGAATTCCCGATCATGGGACAGCTGGGGAACGGCAGTCCGCGCCCGCATCACAGCGTCGAGATCCAGGGTGGCGAAGAGCACGCCAGGCTCGTCGCCATCCAGCTTCGCCAGCACCTCGCCCCAGGGCGCGACCACCGTCGAACGGCCCCAGGTCCGGCGGCCGTCCTCGTGCGCGCCCGCTTGCGCCGGAGCCAGCACGAAACAGCCGGTTTCGATCGCCCGCGCGCGCAGCAGGGTCTCCCAGTGCGCCTCGCCGGTCGGCACGGTGAAGGCGGCCGGGACGGCGATCATCGCCGCGCCGGCCTTGGCCAGCGCCCGATGCAGCTGGGGGAAGCGGACGTCGTAGCAGATGGTCAGCCCCAGGCCGCCCCACGGCGTCTGAGCCACGACGGCCCCGTCGCCCGGGCGGATCGACGCGCTCTCGCGCCAGCGCTCTCCGGTGGGCAGGTCAACGTCGTAAACGTGCAGCTTGTCGTAGGTCGCAACCACCCGGCCGTGATCGTCGATCAGCAGCGAGCGATTGGCCGCCCGCTCGTCGCCGCTACGGCCCGACTTCACGATCACCGAACCGATCAGCAGCCAGACGCCCAGCTCGAGGGCCAGATTCCTCAGGCCGCCGACGACGGCGTCCCGATCCTCCGTTTCCAGCACGGCGTCACGCGCGGCCCGGTCCTGGATCACGAAATTGGTCGCCTCGGGCGTCAGGATCAGCTTCGCCCCGCCCGCCGCCGCCTCGCGGATCAGCGGCTCGACATGGGCGAAGGCCGCCGCCGGCGAGGCAGGGGTGCGGGTCTGGAC
>JAEYUE010000251.1 GCA_023433655.1 Pseudomonadota bacterium
GCGCAACATCGTCGACGTGCTGGATGCCCAGCGCCTGCTGTACGCCACGGTGCGCGACTACAACAACGCCCGCTACGACTACATCCTCGACAACCTGCGCCTCAAGCAGGTCGCCGGCACCCTCAGCCCCGCCGACCTGCGGGCGCTGTCCGCCTACCTGCAGCCGGACTACACGCCGGATCGCGACTTCCTGCCACCGGACCTGGCGCCCAAGCGGCAGGGCCCGGCGCAGCTGTAGCCGGCGAGCGAGAAAACGGGATTCCCTGAAGCCGCTCCTACGAATCCTGTGTCTGTGGCAAAACGGCAAGCGCCCTACGCCTGTCCTTCGCGCAACTCGCCGAAGCGGCCGAGCTGGCGCTCGATCAGCGCCGGATAGGGCGGCAGCAGACTTTCCACGCAGTAGGTGCCCGGCGGATTGCTGGTCGGGCGCAGGCGCGCGCGTTCGCGAATCGGCGCGGCGAGCCCCAGTTGCGCGTCGGTGAGCAGCAGGGTGCGGCTGTGCTGGGCCAGTGCCAGGGCCTGCTGGGCCGGTTCGCTGAGCAGCAGGTCGCCCTGGCCGATGCGCTCCGGCAATGCCCCGCCGCACAGGCTGAGCTGCAACTGCGGAACCTGCCCGGTATCGGCCATCTGCAGCTGCAGCGAATGGCCGAGCGCGCGTAGCAGCTCGCCGCAGCACAGCGCATGACCCAGGTAGTCCTCGTCGTGGCGCTGATGGAACAGCACCAGGCTGCTGCCGTCGCGCAGGATGTGCAGTTCGCCCTGGTAGAGGCTGCTGGCCTGTTCCAGGCAGTGCCGGTAGCGGTCCAGCAGATCGACCAGGCGCTGGCGGGGCAGGCGGCGCAGCTGATCCTGCTGGCCGAGTTGCACGGCCAGCACGGCGCAGGCGCCGGTGCCCGTCTCGGCAGCGGCGAAGGGGGCGGTCACGGGCGCGGCGGGTGCCGCGTCGAAGCTCGCCTCGTCCAGATCGACGAACGGATCGTCCTCGTCCAGGCTGTGGGCCATGGCGCGGCGCGGTGGTGCGCTGCCGGGTTCGAGTTGCCAGGCCGGTTCGAGTTCAGGCTCGTCATCCAGGATCAGCCCCGGGTCCGTCTCCGGGTCCAGGTCCTGTTCGGGCTCGGTCTCGGGGAGCGGGGCCAGGCGTACTTGCAGCGAACGCGCCAGTTCGCCGATCTCGTCCTGGCGCCGCGCGCCGGGCGCCAAGCCCTGCGGATCGTGCACCCAGTGGCCGAGCGCGGTCAGCGGGCTGGCCAGGTTGCGCCCCACCAGCAACGACAGCCAGAGCGCGGCGGCGAGCAGAATCAGGCTGAGCAGCGCCATGCTCTGCAGGCTGACGCTCAGCGGCTGGCGGAAATACTGCATGTCCAGGCTGATGCGCAGCTGGCCGGCGAGCACCTCCTGGAAGGTGATAGGCGTGGCGAACAGGCCGTCTTCGGCATCGGCGGGACGGCTGCCGGCCTCGGCGAGGATGCGGTTGTCCGTGCTGTATACGGCGGCGTGGGCCACCAGCGGGTTCTTCACCAGATTGCCCAGCAGCACGTTGAGGCTGAGGATGTCGTTAGCCACCAGCAGGCTGGTGGCCGTTGCTGCGGTCTGGGTGACCAGCGTCTGACCGACCACATTGGCCTGTTGCTGGCTGGTCTGGCGCAGCTGCGTGCCGATCACCCAGGCGTACAGCAGCAGCACCAGGGCCACCATGCCCAGGCACAGGCCGGTGATGCGCAGGGGGACGGACAGGGTACGGCCGCGCAGGGCGTCGAACAGTCGCAGGAACAGGTTGTCGGGTCTCACGGGCCGCGCGTCTCGGCGATGAAGGTCGCGGGAGTATACGGAATGCCCGGAGGCAGCCAAAGCATCCCGGCGTGAAATGTGTCAAGGCCAAATGCCAGTATTTTCGCGGATCGAGCAAGGCGGCGCGCCGGGACAGGGCATACCTTGCCGGCGCTTGGGGTAGAATGCGCGCCTTTCCGTTGCCCTTCGTCATGGGAGCTGCGCCTTGCGCGAAATCGTCCTGATCAACATCACCGGGGAAGACCGCCCCGGGCTGACCGCCGCCATCACCGGAGTGCTGGCCCAGGGCGGCGTGAACATCCTCGACATCGGCCAGGCCGTGATCCACGACACCCTGTCGTTCGGCATCCTGGTGGAGATGCCCGACAACGAGCGCGCATCCGCAGCGCTCAAGGATGTGCTGTTCACCGCCTACAAGCTGGACCAGCAAGTGCGCTTCACGCCGGTCTCCGAGGCCGACTACCAGCACTGGGTGAACGGCCAGGGCAAGCCGCGCCATATTGTCACCCTGCTGACTCGCCAGGTGACTGCCGAGCAACTGCACCGGGTCAGTGCCATCACCGCCAAGTACGACCTGAACATCGACCATATCGACCGCCTGTCCGGGCGCATGCCGCTGGACATGCCGGCCGAGCGCGGCAAGGGCTGCATCGAGTTCTCGGTGCGCGGCGAGCCGGCCGATCCGGATGCCCTGCGTGCCGAGTTTCTCAGCGTGGCCCAGGAGCTGAACGTGGACATCGCGTTCCAGCGCGACTCGGTGTTCCGCCGCAACCGCCGTCTGGCGGTGTTCGACATGGATTCCACGCTGATCGAGGCCGAGGTGATCGACGAGCTGGCCAAGGCCGCCGGCGTAGGCGAGCAGGTGGCGGAGATTACCGAGCGCGCCATGCGCGGCGAGCTGGATTTCCGCGCCAGCTTCAAGGAGCGCCTCGGCCTGCTCAAGGGGCTGTCCGAGGACGTGCTGGCCGAGATCGGCGCCGGCCTGCGCCTGACCGAGGGCGCCGAGGTGCTGTTCGCCGAGCTCAAGCGCCTGGGCTACAAGACCGCGATCCTGTCCGGCGGCTTCAGCTACTTCGCCAAGCAGCTGCAGGCCAAGCTGGGCATCGACTACGTGTTCGCCAACGAACTGGAGATCGTCAACGGCAAGCTGACCGGCGTGGCCATCGAGCCGATCGTCGACGCCCAGCGCAAGGCCGACCTGCTGCGCCAGCTGGCGGAGAAGGAAGGCCTGAGCCTGGAGCAGACGATTGCCGTGGGCGACGGCGCCAACGACCTGCCGATGCTCGGCCTGGCCGGCCTCGGCGTGGCCTTCCGCGCCAAGCCGCTGGTCAAGCAGTCGGCCAAGCAGTCGATCTCCACCCTGGGGCTGGACGGCATCCTGTACCTGCTGGGCTTCCGCGACCGCGACGGTCAGGAAT
>JAEYUE010000301.1 GCA_023433655.1 Pseudomonadota bacterium
GCCCAGCGACGACCGGGCCGGGACAGGCGCCTGGTCCAGCCGCTCCATCAGATAGGCCAGATCTTCCCGCGGCGCGTTCGGACGCTGGGTCAGGAAACGCTGCAGCATCTGCTGGCGGAATTCGTCGCCGGCGGTGTCGGCCCCTTCCGCCTGCAGGGCCCGCCAGGTGTCCACCCCGGCGCGGAAGGCCTGGAACAGCCGTGGCGGCAGGCCGGCCCGATCGTAGATCGCCTTCAGGCCCAGCGGCCCCGCATCGTGGATCATCAGCCACGCCCGCGGATGCGGCGTGCCGGCGAGTTCGGCCAGGCCGTATTCGAACAGCGCCATCTGGCCGCGGGCCAGGGCGCGGAGCAGCAGCGACGCCGTCAGAGCCTTGCGGGCGTTCAGGCCCGCCGTGAAGGCGGCCAGGTCGGCATGGTTCGAGGCCTGGTCCACCAGGTCGACCGTGGCGCGCTCCCGCGCGAAGGCGGCGAGACGGATGGCGGTTTCCGGCGCCACCGCATGCCGGGTGACCAGATGCTCCCGCACCGCGTCCGACGCCAGTTCGATCAGACGTTCCGTCACCGACAGCGGCAGCGCCTGACGGTAGGCGATGGCGGCCACGACCTCCGGCGAGGTTCCGAAGCGGTCCACGCAGCGCCCCAGCGCCGCCTCGGCGATATCGGCGTTGTCGTTGGCGGCGAGCGTCCTGACCGCCTCCTGACAGCCGACTTCCGCCAGGGTTGTGGCGACGTCCCGCCCGACTGAAGGGCGACCGGCGACCGCCGTCTGGCGCAGGGCCGACCCGGCGTGGACGATCTCGATCAGATCCACGTCCGTGAAGGCGGGGGAGAAGCTGATCAGCGGCAGGGCGACACTGTCGACGTCGGCGGCCATCAGCCGCGCCACGTCGCGGGGTATCAGGTCGGAGGACTTCAGGGTGACGGCCATGGCCCGGCGGACCAACTCGGCCGCGTCATGGGCCAGCATGCGCAGGATCTTCTGCGCGGCGTCGCGCTCGTCGCCCGAAAGCTCGGCCTTCTCCATGCTGCGGCACAGCTTGTGCGCCGCCGCGGCCCGTTCATCGTCGTCCGTCGCCTTGATCAGGCGGCGGATGTCGGTCTCGGTCAGGCGGGCGCGGTAGGCGGTCATGGTCGGCGCTCTGAACAGGCTTTGCCGGACAGCATTGGCCGGTCATCCCTAACGGGCGGTTTACCATGGCCGGATTCGTTCAGACGCTGGAACGACCTTCCGGTGCGAAGGCGCCGCCGAAGCCGGCGCGCTTGCCCTCGCCGTCCTGCCCGAGCAGCAGGGCCAGCAGGCTCTGGTCCTGTTTCAGCCTGTCCAGCCGCGCGGCCAGCATCTGGTCCCGCTCCGAAAGCGGTGGCGCGGCGGGCGCGGAGCCGGCCATGGCTGCAGGCGCGCCTTCCCCTGCGCTGCGCTGCAGATTGGCGTGGACCTCCGCCACCGTCGCCGGGCGCCCCTCGCGGTAGAAGATCGAACGGTTGGCCGAGGCCGCCTCGGGGAAGATCGCCGCCGCGCTCATGCCCGGACGGCGTTCCATCGCCTCCATCAGCTGGGCGGCGCCGGCCGGCCCGAGGAAGTGGGCCGCGTAGAGGTCCCCGGCCCCCGGTTCCCGCCCTGTGCGGCCGCGCAGATAGGCGGCGTTCGAGGCCGTCAGCTCGGCGGCCATGGTCGATGCGGCCTGGGGGTCGAAGCGCAGGTCGAGCACCACGTTGCGGGCGGAGCCTTCCACCCGCCAGCGGCCGTCGGAGCCGCGATGGATGAGGTCCGCATACTGGCCGTAGCCGTGCTTGGCCCCATGCGCCTTGACCGTCGCCAGCCAGGTCTGCTCGATGAACTGGAACAGCCCGGCCGCCGACGACGTCCGCGCCTTCGCGGAAGGGTTCATAGCGCTTTCGCGCCGCGCCGTCTTGATCAGGAAGTCGGCGTCCACGCCCGTGGCGCTCGAGGCGCGCCGGATCGCCGCCTCGACCCCGCCAGAGGATGGAATCGCCCTGATGTTCATGCCCATGACGCTGCCGGCTTCGTGGTTAATCAATTCCTAACAGCGATACGCCCGTCCACAGAGCCTTAACCTTTGCCGCAGCAGGCCGTGGCGGTTTCATGGCCACGCTCGCCCAAAACTTGCCCCAGGGGAAGCGCTCAACTTGGCCGTGGGAGCGCTGCGGGGGCGGTGCAAGGATGACGGCCATGATGATCGGAACCGCGGGCGGCCCCCAGCTGGTGAGCCCCTTCGACTACAACGAGCGCCGCACGCCGCGCTTCACCCGGACGACCTGGATCGCTCTCGCGGTGGTCGCTGCGGGCCACGTCGGGCTGGGGGCCGTGCTCTACTACCAGCGCTTCGAAATGCCTCTGCCGGTGGAATCCCCGCCCTCCACCATCGACATCGAGATGATCACTCCGCCGAAGCCGCGGCCGCCGGAGCCGGTCCCGGCGCCGGAGCGGCCGGCGCCGCCGAACACCCGGGTCAACGAGCTTCCGGCGGCGCCGACGACCCCGGATGTCGTGCATGTGATCCAGGGCGAGACCGTCGCGGAAGGTTCGACGATCACGACGACCGAAAGGGTCCCGGAGCCGGTCCGCGACGCCGCGCCGGTCACCGTCACCCCCGCCCCGCCGCCGGTGATCACCAATCCCCGTTGGGAGCGCCAGCCGTCGGCCGACCAGCTGATGCGCGCCTATCCGGACCGCGCCCTGCGGGCCGAGGTCGGCGGACTGGCGAGGCTGAACTGCCTGGTCCAGCCCAGCGGCCGGGTCGCCGACTGCCGCCTGACCGGAGAGACGCCGGACGGTTACGGCTTCGGCCGGGCGGCCCAGGGCCTGACCCGCTACTTCCAGATCAGCCCGCGCACCGTGGACGGCGCGGCGGTCGGGTCGCGGGTCAACATCGCCATCCGCTTCACTCCGCCGGCAGAGTGATCAGGCGAACCTGAGCGGGTCGAGGGCGGCGGCGTCCGCGAGCGGCGTCGCCCCCTCGATTCCGTCGGCCACAACACGGCCGACCAGCGGGCCGAGCAGCCAGCCGTTGCGCAGCGGGGCCAGCGCCAGGTGCAGCCCCGGCTCGCCGGAGGGCCCGGCCATGGGCAGGCCGTCGGCGGTCCCGCCGCGAATGCCGACCCGGGGCGCACCAGGCCGTCCGTCGAGGCCGGACAGCGCCCGACCCGCCTCGACCTGCCGGCGCGAGACCTCCGGATCGGGCTCGAGATCGCGGCGACCGCGCTCCATCGTGGCGCCGACCACCGCGCCTCCGGGCGCCGGCACGACGTACAGGCCGGGCGCTCTGAGCGTGCACGGCGGCGACTCGCCGGCTACGGGGGTCAATTGCCCGCGCCATGGCTCGATGGCGTCGACGAGACCGGCGACGACCGGCGGCAGGCCGGGCAGCGCCGCCGCCGCTCCGGTGGCCAGGACCACGGTCGGCGCGAACCAGGTTCGCCCGTCGCTCGCCTCGACGCGCCAGTGGCGATTGTCGTCCGCCACGCGGGCCGCCGCGGTGTGAACGAAGCTGACGCCTTCGGCCCGGCGCAGCGCCTGCAGTCCCGACGCGACGTCGACCCGCCAGTCGTCGGGTGTGAACAGTCCCTTGGCCGTGGGCCGCGCTTCGACGCCGAACGCCGCCAGCCGCGCCATGTCCGCGCCCGGATGGGGCCCGCGCCATTCGACGCCGTCGCGGTGCAGGGTCAGGCCGAAGCGATCCGCAAATTCGGGCCACAGGTCGCGGGCGCGGGTCAGCAGGGCCGCCCGCCCGGGCGTCGCGGCGTCGGACAGACACTCCAGCGCCGGGGCCAGCATGCCGGCGGCGGCCGAGCTGGCGTTCGGGCCGCCGGGGTCGAGGACCGTCACCGCATGGCCGCGCGCGCCCAACTCCGCCGC
Organism: Pseudomonadota bacterium; assembly: GCA_023433655.1. Lineage (GTDB taxonomy): Bacteria > Pseudomonadota > Alphaproteobacteria > Caulobacterales > Caulobacteraceae > Brevundimonas. The sequence goes on from JAEYUE010000301.1 coordinate 3,880, forward strand.
GGTGCAGAGGCCGAGCACGCCGGCGCCGATGACGATCACATCCGGGGAAGACACGGACGGTCAGATCGACCGCCCGGCTTCCGAATGCAAGCCTTACTCGGCAGCGATGGCGGCGGCGCGCGCGTTCGCGATCCGTTGGGTCAGGGCCGCGTGCTGGTCCCACAGGGCCTTGGGCAGACGATCACCGAACTTCTCGTAGAAGGCCGGGATCAGGGCGGCCTCCTCGGCCCAGACCTCGGCGTCGACGTCGAGCAGGGTCGAGAGGTCAGCCTCGCTCAGATCGAGCCCGGACAGGTCCAGCGCCTCGCGGGTCGGGACGCGGCCCACCGGCGTATCGACGGCCTCGGCCTCGCCGTCGAGGCGCGCCGCGATCCACTTCAGCACCCGGGCGTTGTCGCCGAAGCCGGGCCAGACGAACTTGCCGTCGTCATTCTTCCGGAACCAGTTGACGAAGTAGAGGCGCGGCAGCTTCGCGGCGTCGGTGCGTCCGCCCATCGACAGCCAGTGGGCGAAGTAGTCGCCCATGTTGTAGCCGCAGAACGGAAGCATGGCGAACGGGTCGCGGCGCAGCTCGCCGACCTTGTTTTCGGCCGCGGCGGTGCCTTCCGAGGCGACCGTCGAGCCCATGAACACGCCGTGCTCCCAGTCGAAGGCCTCGGTGACCAGCGGCACGGCCGAGGCGCGGCGGCCGCCGAACAGGATGGCGTCGATCGGCACGCCCTTGGGGTCCTCCCACTCGGGCGCGATGGCCGGGCACTGGCCGGCGGGGGCGGCGAAGCGGGCGTTCGGATGCGCTGCGGGCTCGCCCGAGGCCGGGTCGTGCGGCTGGCCTTTCCAGTTGGTCAGGCCCTCGGGCGCGTCCTTGGTCAGGCCTTCCCACCAGACGTCGCCGTCGGCGGTCAGGGCCGTGTTGGTGAAGACCGTGTTCGAACCGAGGGTGGCCAGGGCGTTCTGGTTGGTGTTGCGGCTGGTGCCCGGGGCCACGCCGAAGAAGCCGGCTTCCGGGTTCACGGCGTACAGGCGGCCGTCGTCGCCGAAGCGCATCCAGGCGATGTCGTCGCCGACCGTCTCGGCCTTCCAGCCCGGCAGGCTCGGCTGCAGCATGGCCAGGTTGGTCTTGCCGCAGGCCGACGGGAAGGCGGCGGCGACGTACTTCACGCGGCCCTTCGGATCGGTCAGCTTCAGGATCAGCATGTGCTCGGCCAGCCAGCCCTCGTCGCGGGCCATGACCGAGGCGATGCGCAGGGCGTAGCATTTCTTGCCCAGCAGGGCGTTGCCGCCATAGCCCGAGCCGTAGGACCAGATCTCGCGGGTCTCGGGGAAGTGAACGATCCACTTCTCGTCGTTGCAGGGCCACGGCGCGTCTTCCTGACCGGGCGCCAGCGGGGCGCCGAGGGTGTGCACCGCCGGCACGAACTCGCCGTCGGTCCCGAGCACGTCCAGCGCCGCCTTGCCCATGCGGGTCATGATGCCCATCGACACGGCCACGTAGCCGCTGTCGGTGATCTCGACGCCGAGGGCCGAGATCTTCGAGCCCAGCGGGCCCATCGAGAAGGGCACGACGTACATGGTGCGGCCGGCCATGCAGCCGTCGAAGAGGCCGTTCAGGCGGGTGCGCATCTCGACCGGATCGGACCAGTTATTGGTCGGCCCGGCGTCGACCTCATTGGCCGAACAGATGAAGGTGCGGCTCTCGACGCGGGCCACGTCCTTGGGGTCCGAGGCGGCGTAGTAGCAGCCCGGCCGCTTCGTCTGGTCGAGCGCCTTCAGGGTGCCCTTCCGGATCAGGTCGGCGACGATGGCCGTCTTTTCGGCCTCGGAGCCGTCGCACCAGTGCACGCGGGCGGGCCTGGTCAGCGCCGCGATCTGCTCCACCCAGGCGACGAGGCCGGCGTGGGCGGTGGGGGCCGGGTGCAGGCCGGGAATCGATTGGGACACGCGAACTCTCCTGAAACGCTGGGACCCGGCGATCTTCGCCGCCGTGGCCGCCTCCCGACGCGTGAGTGATCACGCAATGTTTCAGGGGAAATGGCATTCCGGGCGCCGCAAGGTCAACCGCTGCAAGTTTCAACCTCCTGCGAGGCGGCCGGCGTCGTCGGCCTGCACTTTCCGGTCGCCGGAGGGGCCGGAGCGGGATATTGAGGCGGCCGTGCACACCCTCGATCCCCAGACTCGCACCCCGGAAGGGGCCCTCGCCTCCCCGGCTACGGCGCGCAACACGGGGCCGATTCTGGAGGTGCTGCGGGCCCACCTGCCGGCCCGGGGGCGGGTGCTGGAGGTGGCCAGCGGGGCCGGCGAGCACGCCGCCGCCTTCGCCCGCGCCTTCCCCGGCATGGAGTGGACGCCCAGCGACCCGTCGGCCGAGGCCCGCGCCAGCATCGCCGCCTGGGCCGGCGACGCCGGCTTGGCCAACCTGCGCCCGCCGCTGGCTCTGGACATGACGGACGAGGCCGGCTGGCCAGCCGGGCCGGTCGAGGCCGTGGTCTGCATCAACATGATCCACATCAGCCCGTGGGCGGCGACGGAGGGGCTGATGCGTCTGGCCGGGCGCGTGCTGCAGCGCCCCGGCGGGCTGCTGGTCCTCTACGGCCCCTACCGCGAGCCCGAGCTGGAGCTGGCGCCGTCCAACGCCGCTTTCGACGCCAGCCTGAAGGCGCGCGACCCGGCCTGGGGCCTCCGTCACCGGGCCGAGGTGCAAGCGGCGGCGAAGGCCGAGGGACTTGTCCTGACGCGGCGGGTCGAAATGCCGGCCGAGAACCTCATGCTCCTGTTCCGGGCGGTCTGATCGTCAGGTTCCGCCAGCTTGACCGGGCCGACCGGGTACGGCCTGATCCGCGTGACATGGAGGGACGTCATGATTGGCCTGGTCGCCAGCTTCGCGCTGTTGATTGCCGCCCCGGCGCAGGAAACCTGCGCCACCCATGATACGGCCTGCCGCCTCCGCCAACTCGAATACCGGGTTGCGATGCTGGAACAGCGCCTGGCCCAGCAACCCCGGGCCGGAATCGAGATGGGCGTCAGCTTCACCTGTTCAACCCGGGCGGAATGCGCGCGCAGGGCCGCCCAGGCATGCGCTGAAGGCGGGTTTACCCGCGGAGCGCCGGTCGAAATCCGGCAGCTCTATACCTTCTACACGGTGGAGAGAGTGGCCTGCGCCGGTTGACGGGCGCGGCCCAGCACTGTCAGGGAGCAGGATGGCCCTGTCCCGCACTTACGACGGTCCCGAGGCCGTTCGCCTCAACAAGTTCATGGGCCAGTCGGGGCTGTGCTCGCGGTGCGAGGCCGACGCCCTGATCGCAGAAGGGCTGGTGGCCGTCGACGGAGAGGTGGTCCGCGACGCCGGCCGCAAGATCCTGCCCGGCCAGACCCTGACCCTGGCCGACCGGGCCGAGGCGCAGCTGGCCGGGGGCGTCACCATCGTGCTGCACAAGCCGGTCGGCTACGTCTCGGGCCAGCCGGAGCCCGGCAAGACTCCGGCGGTGCGCCTGCTGACCGCCGCCAACCGCATTGGCGACGGCGAGGTCCCCGCCCGCGACGCCTCCCTGCCCCCGATCGGACGGCTGGACGAAGACTCCCGCGGCCTGCTGCTGCTGTCGTCGGACGGGGTGGTGGCCAAGGCCGTGATCGGGCCGGACTCCGACCTCGACAAGGAGTATCTCGTCGAGGTGGCGGGTCAGGTCAGCGAGGCGAAGCTCAGCCGCCTGCGGCACGGGCTGGAGCTGGACGGGCGCAAGCTGAGACCGGCGCGGGTCACCCAGCTGGCTCCCCAGCGCCTGCGTTTCATCCTGCGCGAGGGGCGCAAGCGGCAGATCCGGCGCATGTGCGAGCTGGTCGGGCTGGAGGTCACGGACCTGCTGCGCATCCGCATCGGCGCGCTTGAGCTGGGCGACCTGCCGGAAGGCCGCTGGCGGGTGCTGACGTCGGCGGAGCGGACCGCACTGGTCGGGCGCTGAGGATCTAGTCCGGCGCGGGCATGAAGTTGAGCCGACGACGCTCCCGCACGGTCCCGTCAGGCTCCAGACCGGCTTCCACCAGTTCGTAGCCCAGCACGGCGTAGATGCGGTTGCCTATGAACACCGGCCGCCCGTCGGCGTACCACGCGGCGCAGGAGGCGCGGCAGCCATCGTCGGAGTACGGCGGCCGGGGGGCCATGAGCCGGCCGGCGACGGACAGCGACGTTCCCTCGCGACGCAGCACCAGCAGGTCGCGCGGCTCCAGAGTGCGCCCCACCGGCAGAACCAGCAGACCCTCGTCCGCGCCGTCGGCCCGGTAATATTCGCCGTGACGGGTGAGATACTCCGCGGCGTCAGGCACGGTCAGGACCGTCCCCACGTCCGGGCCGCCCGGCGCGTTCAGATCGACTACCGCCAGCGGCAGGCCGGCGCCGGCGCCAGACATAACAATGTCGTCCCCCAGAGCGGCCAGTCGGTACACCCCGGCCTCGACTTCGAACCGCTCCGGTCCATCCCGGCCCCCGAAAGGGAGGGCCACCAGGCTGTGGCCATCGCTTCCGTCGGCGCCATCGGGCCTGAAGGCGTAGGCGACGCCCCCGCCCGCCACCGCCGCCGTCGGAATGAAGTCGTCGCTGTCGAGTTCGAGGAAGCGGTAGTCCGCGGTCGGCGCCGCGCGGCCGCCATCCCCGAAGCGCGTCAGCGGCAGGCTGAGTAGGGCGGGATCGCCCGAAGCGAAGCCCCGCGCAAAGGCGGCGTCGCTCCGGCTGCGGGGCTGAACCAGCACGTTCAGGCGTTCGCCCGCTGCGTCGACGCCTAAGGCCGTCTTGCGCACCGGCGCGCCCTGCACCTGCACGGCCGAGGGTCGCGCCTCGTCGTGCGGCAGACGGTAAAGGTAAGCCGGGTCGCCCGGCCCCGCGTCGCCGGCCGTGCCGGTCCAGACATAGGTCGCGTCGCGATCCACGTGCACCTGCCGCACGCCGGGGCTCAGCATCATGGCGGCGTCGCAGGCCAGGGCCTCGCCGCCGATGTCGCAGCGGAACACCGAAACCCGGCCAAGGCGGGCGCCCGCCCCCGCCGCCTTCAGCGGGGCGGCCACGAACACCTCGTCGGCGGCGATCCGTCGGTCGGCGCCCGGCGCCTGCGGCAGGGTCGCGAGCGGGTCGCCGGCGTCCTCGTCGGACGGATAGCGGACGGCGTAGGTCACCAACTGCCCGTCGACGACGCGCGCCTCCACCGGTTCCGTCGCCTGGCCGCGGTGGAGAAGATGGGTGTCGAGCCAGCGGATCCCGCCCTCGGGCGTGATGCGGAAGCGGCTCATCTCGGTGCCGCCGCGCGCGGCGCTGAAGGCGACCACGGCGACCGTGTCGCCCACGACGAACAGGCTGCGGGCCCAGTCCCGGAGAACTGCGGCGCCGGGCGCGAAGGCGTCGGCTGCATCGACCGATCTCAGTTCGTCGCCGTCCCGGGCGAAGGTGAAGAGGCGGCCGCGGCGGAGGACCACGAGATGGTCTCCCACGGCCTGCACCGGGGCTCCGGCGTCGACCCCAGGGGTCGGCGCCGCCGCGTCATGGAAGGTCAGGCTCGGCGGATCATGCTGAACCGGCCCGGCTACGGCAGGCGGCCCCCCGCCCGGAACCGGCCGGTCGTGATGCGAGATCGGCAGGGGCGGCAGCGGGGGCGGAGGCGGCGGCGCCTCGACCGCCGCCGGCTCGGTGTTGAGGAAGGTCCTCAGCTCGGCGTCCGAGCCGAAGGAGGGCATGGCGTCCTGGGCCCATGCGGCTTCCGCCGAAAGCGCCAACAACGCCGCCGCTGCAATGCCCCGGCCTTCGACTCCCCTCATGACCAGCCCTCCGTCCCTCCCGACAGGGGAGCAAAGGCGTGCCGGGGAGGCAAGCCGCCGAAACCTGACGGAGGGCCGGACTCCCTAGCCTACGCGCGCGGCCGCGCCAGCGAGGGCGGCGGCGTCGGCCACGGCCTCCGTCTGCTCGCCGGCGATCAGCACGGCGGGGGCGCCGGCGAATTCCACGGCGGGCCGGTTAAGGGCGTTGAGCGCGATCTCCACCCCGTCGCCGAAAGCGAGGATCGGCAGGTTGCGGGCGCGGGCGCGGACTACGGCCGCGTGCAGGGCCGGCAGGGCCTCGGGGTCGGGCGAGCCGGCGGGCACGACCAGGCCCTTGAGGGCGCCATTGTCGAGATCGGCCGGCTGGGCGGTGGGCAGGATGCTGGTCCCGCCGACGCTGAGGCCGCCATCGCCGACCGACATCGGGGCCAGCGACAGGCCGGCGGCGCGCAGGACGGCCTCGGCGTCAGCCATGTCGCCGAAAGTCAGGCCGCGGCGCATGGCCAGGCCGATGCGGGCGCGGACGGGGGCCGGGCGATAGCCGCCGCGGCCGGCGTGGGTGCGGGGCGTGAACGGGGCTTTGCGTTGGGCGTACAAGACGTCTCCTTCAGGGGTTGTCGATGCCTGAAGAGCCGCCGCGCGGATACGGGAACGCCGCCGGCGCGGGGCGCGGGCGGTGCGATCGGGCGGATTTCAGGATGCCCCGAAGATGGGGAGCCAGCGCCCGGATTTCAACCCGCGCACAGCGCGGGATGTCCGCAGACTCCCCGCCGCCCGGCGTCCTACCAACCGCTGCCGGGGCCGAACGTGATCTCGACGCGGCGGTTGTCAGGCTCCGGCCCGGAGGATTCGACTGCGGGACTCGACTGGCCAAACGCCTGGGTGGTCATCGCACCGCCGGGGACGCCGAGGCTCGCCAGATAATCGCGCGCGCTGTTGGCCCGGCGCTGCGAGAGGCCGACGGTGTATTCCCGCGAGCCCTCCCGCGGGTCGGCGTGCCCGGCCAGGATGACCTGCTGCGAACCGCCCTTGCGGTATTGCGCCGCGGCCCCGTCCAGCCGGGCGCGGGCGTCGGCGCTCAGCTCGTCAGAGTCCGCCGCGAAATAGACGATCGCCGGCGCCTGCTGCGGCGCGGCGGCGACGGGCCCGGCGATGACGGCCACAGCGGCGAGGGCGAGGATGAAACGCATGCGTGTCCCTTTCGATGATGCGCCCGCAGATTGCGACGGCGGCCGGCCGAGCGCAACTGACGCGGACTGACCGGCCGGGCGCGCCTGCGAGCCTCACGCGATGGCCGAGACGTCGACCCCCATGCGTGCGGCCGTCAGTTCGCG
>JAEYUE010000340.1 GCA_023433655.1 Pseudomonadota bacterium
GTCCTGGAGGCCCTGGTGGCGACCGCTCGACGCTGGTCGTCGACGACGCCGCGGGCCGGTCTCACAGAGCTGGCCGACCGGCTTCCGGCCTGAGGCTGCGCGCGTTATAAGCCCGCCTCCGGGGCCCGAGCATGAACGACGACGATCCGATCCTGACCGAGGAAGAGCTGGCGCTCCACACGCGGCTGAAGGAGCTGCAGCAGGAGCACGCCGATCTCGACGCCTCGATCGAGGCCCTCGGCCGGATGCCGGTGCCGGATCAGCTGATGATCGCGCGGCTCAAGCGCAAGAAGCTCGTCCTGCGCGACGAGATCGTGAAGATCGAGGCCATCGTCCTGCCGGACATCATCGCCTAGCCGTCCAGCGGCGCCTGGACCGTCCACTGGGTCAGCAGGTCGGGGTCGCGCACGATCTGGCCCGACGAGGTAAGCGTACAGTCGCCCGGCGGCGCGCGTCCGAAAGCCCCGAGATCCGGCGGCAGCCAGTACCGCTCCCCGGCGTCCTGCCCCGAGAGGTCCAGTTCGATCCCGTCCACCGGATCCACGGAGACGATCTGGCCATAGAACTGCTCACGGCGGTCGATCGAGCCGTCCTTGTGCAGATGGGTCAGGCCGACCAGCACGACGAGGCCGGGCCACTCCTGCTGAGCCCGCTCCCAGCCCATCACCGGCCCTTCTTGCGCACCCACATCGCCGCGTCGGCCTCGGCCAGCCAGACCTCGGGGTCGGTGTGGCCGGCGAAGGCGCGGACGCCGAACGAGCCGCCGAGGCCCGCGGCCTGCCCCTCCCATTCGAACGGCGTCTGCTCCAGCGCCGCGGCAAGCCGCCTCGCTTTCTCACGCCCCTCGTCGAGCCCGGCGTTGAGCATGAGCAGGCCGAACTCATCGCCGCCCAGCCGGCCGACGGCGTCGGACTCGCGCAGATTGGCCCGCATCAGCCCCGCGACATGAACCAGGGCGGCGTCGCCGGCGGCGTGTCCGAGGCGGTCGTTGACCGCCTTGAAACCGTCGAGGTCGAGATAGAGCAGCACCGCCGGCACCTCGTGGCGCTGGCAGAAGGCCATGGCGCTCTTCATGGCGGCGACGAAACCGCGGCGGTTCAGGGCGGGGGTGAGGACATCATGGTCGGCGGCGGCCTCGGCCGCCTCGGCGCGGCGGCGCAGGGCCTCGATCTCGGCGCGCAACCGGTCGATCTCGGCGAAGGGGTCGATGACGGCCGCGTCGGTCACAGGCGAAAAGAGCTCCCCGACCGGCGACTCACCACGCTCCGGCCGGGCCCAAGCCTAACGCCGTCGGTTGCGGGCGCAACGCGAGTCCTGTATCGCGCCGCTTTCCCGCGAAAGGGCGCAGCATGGCGACTCAGACTCCGCCGGTGGCGATCATCATGGGCAGCCGCTCGGACTGGCCGACGATGAAGCACGCCGCCGACGCCCTGGACCGGCTTGGGGTGGCATGGGAGGCGAAGGTCATCTCGGCCCACCGGACGCCGAAGCGGCTGTTCGATTTCGCCACGGGCGCGCGGGCCGCGGGCTACAGGGTCATCATCGCCGGGGCCGGCGGGGCCGCCCACCTTCCGGGCATGGCGGCCTCGATGACCGAGTTGCCGGTGCTGGGCGTGCCGGTCGAGTCAAAGGCGCTGAAAGGCATGGACAGCCTGCTGTCGATCGCCCAGATGCCGGGCGGCGTGCCGGTTGCGACCCTCGCCATCGGCGAGGCCGGCGCCAGGAACGCCGGCATCCTCGCCGCCCAGATCCTGGCCCTGTCGGACGAGGTGCTGGCCGGGCGGCTGGCGGCTTTCCGCGAGGCCCAGACCGAGGCGGTCCACGAGACGGTCGAGGACTGAGTGAGCGCCCTGCCCCCCGGATCGACCCTCGGCATTCTCGGCGGCGGCCAGCTGGGGCGGATGCTCAGCCAGGCGGCCTCGCGGCTCGGCTTCAACGTCGTCATCCTCGATCCGGAGGAGAACAGCCCCGCCGGACGCGTGTCGCAGGGCCAGATCGTCGCCGCCTATGACGACCCGACCGCCCTGTCAGTGCTGGGCCGGACCTGCGCCGCCGTGACCTTCGAGTTCGAGAACGTGCCGGCCGCTTCGGTCGAGCGCCTGGTCGCGGGCGGCGCCCGCGTCTTCCCCGGCCCCAGGGCCCTGGCCGCGGCCCAGGACAGGGTGGAGGAGAAGACCTTTCTCAACGGCGTGGGCGCGACCACCGTCGACTTCGTCGCCGTCGACAGCCTCGACGATCTGACCGCCGGACTGGAGCGGCTGGGCCTGCCCGCCCTGCTGAAGACCCGGCGTGAAGGTTATGACGGCAAGGGCCAGGTCTGGATCCGCGGCGCCGGCGAGGCCGACGACGCCTGGCACGCCATCGGCCAGCGGCCGGCGGTGCTGGAGGCGCGGGCTGACTTCGTGCGCGAGCTGTCGGTGATCGCCGCGCGCGGCCGCGACGGCGCGGTCGCCGTCTATCCGCTGGGCGAGAACGTCCACGAGGGCGGCGTGCTGAGGACCACGGTCGCCCCTGCCGACATCGACGCCGCCACGGAGCGGCGCGCCCGCGAGATCGCCGAAGCCATCCTGAACGGCCTCGACTACGTCGGCGTGCTGGGCGTCGAGTTGTTCGACCTCGGCGACGGCCGCCTTCTGGTCAACGAAATCGCGCCGCGGGTGCACAACACCGGCCACTGGACCCAGGACGGTTGCGCCTGCGACCAGTTCGAACAGCATATCCGCGCCATAGCCGGCTGGCCGCTGGGCCCGACCACGGCCCACGCCCGTGTCGAGATGACCAACTTGCTGGGCGACGAGGTCGAGCAGTGGCGAAAGATTTCGGCGGAGCCGGCCGCCCGCCTGCACCTCTACGGCAAGGCCGAGGCCCGCCCGGGCCGCAAGATGGGGCATGTGAACCGGGTGAGGTCGCTCTAGCCGGCGTCGCTTCGCGCCCCATACCGCAGCCGCGCCAGCACGTCGGCGACCTTCCGCAGCGGGGCGTCGAAGTCCTTCCCCGCCTTCCACTTCTCGAACGCCATCACATTGTCGATGCGGCGAGCCACGAAGGCCTCGGCCGCCTCCCTGCCGTCGAACCAGCGCATGGTCAGGGCGGGGACGAGGATGCCCGACAGGATGACCCGCTTGGAGTAGTGGTTCCAGTCGGTCGCCGTGTCGCCCGCCCAGTTCCACAGCAGGTCGGCGGTCTCCCACGCCAGCTTCAGCCCGAGGTCGGCGTTGGTCGGCAGGGCCAGGAAGGCGGCGCAGCGACGGGTGGTCTCCAGATCGGCCGCCCCCGCCTCCATGCGCGCCGAGACGGCGCGGGCGATTCGCTCGCGGATCTTCAGCGTCGCCGGATCGACTTCGGCCAGCGCCGCCATGGCGCGGTCGTCGTGGCGGCGCGACAGCAGGGCGGCGAGGTCGCGGGGCCCGTTGGGGAACAGCAACTCCTCGTCGCCGAGCGACAGCCCCACCTCCTCGCAGGCGTCGCGGACCATGCGCCCGTTCCAGCCGGTGCGGGGCGCGTGGCGGATCGCCGCGTCCAGCACCGCCTGCTCCATCTGGTCCGCCCAGTCGCCCTCGGGCTGTGCGTTCGACAGGTGTGGCGCCTCGGTCATCGGGTCAGCATAAGCCCGTCCGGCGGGCGTTTCGACCCTTCACATCTTGCCGCGACGATCTGGACAGTGGGAAGCGGCTCGTGTATCAGCCCGCCTTCACTCACGAGCCCCCGGTTCGAGAGCACGAATTTTATTTGTCTGCCCGTCTCCCTCACAGGACGCGGCGGGCGGCCAAAGGAGAGTTTCACCTGGTTCAGATTTTCGTCCGCGACAACAACGTCGATCAGGCG
>JAEYUE010000160.1 GCA_023433655.1 Pseudomonadota bacterium
CGGGAGATGGGGGGGTTGTCGGGTGGTGGGTGGGCCTTCGACCCTCGACCCTCGACCCTCGACCCTCGACCCTCGACTGTTCCCTAACCACCCCTTTCCGCCGCCGCCGCCGGTGCGAAATCCTTAACGACGTTCGGGAACGGAACCGCAAGCCGGGGCGCCTAGGGTCGCATGCAACGGGTCGAAACGGGCCCGATGTGATGGTGGTGAGCCGAATGCTCTTTCTGCTGAACGACGTGGTGTTCGACCTGGACGAGACCTGCCCGGTCACGCCCGGCGATGCGCGCCGCTTCGACAAGCTGGGCTTCGACTATGTCCTGACGCTCGGCTGCGAACTGTTCGCCGAGGACCCGCTGCTGCACCACAACGACCCGGAGCGCGCCCGACGGCTGGCCTGGCTGATCCACGACCGCTCGCCCGAGATCAACGCCGCCCTGTTCGCCGCCCCGGTTGAAGGCTGCGACCCCGATCTGGTCGAACCCCAGTTCTGCGCCCTGCCCGACCCGGTGATGCGCCAGCTGAAGACCCGCGCCTCGAAGGGCAAGCTGGACGCCGTCGCCGCCGACAAGGCCGTCTGGATGCGCCTCGCGGCGTAAACCGCCCCCCGGCCCCGCTTGAACAGCCGGACCGTGCGTCGGTAAGCTGCCTCCCGTCTCGGGGGAGCCGTCATGTCGATCGTCCGCATCATCAGAAGCTTCGGCCTCGCGCTGGCGGCCCTGTCCGCCTGGGCCGCGCCCGCCCACGCCGAATGGCTGCGGGCCGAGACGGAACATTTCGTTATCGTCGGCGACACCAGTCGCGGCGCGATCAGCGAATACGCCCGCAAGGTCGAGCGCTTCGACGCGATGCTGCGGATGTTCCTGCCGCCGACCAACGACGACGTCATCGCGCCCAAGCTGTGGATCTACCTGGCTGACGGCCGGGAGGACATGGAGGCCATATGGCCGGCGGCCGCCAAGGGCGTGGCCGGTTTCTACAGCCGGTCCGACGACCGCATCTTCGCGGTCGTCGATCGCCAGAGCTCGATGGGGGACACCACCCTGTTCCACGAGTACGGCCACCACTTCATGTTCCAGTACCACAACAAGGCCTATCCGGGCTGGTTCGTGGAGGGGTTCGCCGAGTATTTCGCTCCGTCCGAAATGGGCATGAGCCGCGTGCGTTACGGCCTCTACCGTCCGGGTCGGATCAACTCCCTGGTGCAGACCAACAGCTGGGTGCCGATGGAGGAAGTTCTGCGGTCGCGGCTGTCGACCACCTCCGCCGAGCGCGCCGCGGCCTACTACGCCCAGGCCTGGGCGCTCACCCACTACATGATCGGCGACCCGGAGCGGCAACGGCAGCTTTCCGCGTATCTCGTCGCGGTCTCCCAGGGCGTCGATCCGATGGAAGCCCTCGAAGAGCACATCGGCCGCACGCCGGATCAATTGGCCCGCGAACTGCGGTCCTATCTCGGCCGCGGCATCACCACCTACACCCTTCAGCAGGCCCTGCCCCGGGCCGAGGTCACCGTGACGCCCATGTCGGCCGGCGCCGGAGACGCCGTCTGGCTGGACCTCCGCGCCGCGCGGTCGCTGGGCGATGACACGGATCGCCTCGTCGCCGAGGCCGAGGCCGTGGCCGCCCGTCACCCCGGCGACCGCACGGCGGCCGTCGCCCTGGGCAAGATTCTGCGGCGCGCCGATCAGCCGGCCCGGGCGGTCATGGTCCTCGAACCGGTGGTCGCGGCTCACCCGGACGACGCCGAGGCCAGGTGGCTGCTCGCAAGCGTGCTTCTTGACCAAGCAGAAGAGGCGGACGACGAGAGCGCGGCCTTGGCGCTGACGCGCAGCGCATCCGGCCATCTCGCCGCCGCCTATCAGGCCGATCCCCTGGATTTCAGGGTCTATATGGCCTTGGCGCGGAGCCGCCGGGGGGCCCCCAGCTATCCCAGCGACAACGACGTGACGGTGGTGCTGTCCGCCTATCGACTGGCGCCCCAGTTGAGTTCGACGGCCTTCGCCGCCGGGCAGGTGCTGATGAGGCGCGAACGGTATCTTGACGCCGTAGCGGTGCTGACCCCGCTGGCCAACAATCCTCACGGCGGCGAGGGGCTGCAGCCCGTTCGCGACCTGTTGGCCGAAGCGCGGGCCCTCGCCGGGCTCGATCCGACCGCCATCGACGCCCCGCCGGAGCCGGCGCCCGACGAGGCCGAAGCGTCTCCCGCCGTCTAGACCAGCACGTTGAACACCACGTGCACCACGGTGGCGCCGAGGACGATCAGGCCGAAGCCCAGCAGCAGGCTGATGGCGGGATGCGGCCCGCCTTCCGGGCGGGGTTCGACGGGCGGATGGGACGTCATGGCCAGTCCTTGCGTTTCCAAGGCGGCGCCCGATGAGCGTGACCGGGTCGTCTCGCCTGAAGGGACCATGACTCCGAAACCCCTCCGGGGCGAGTGGGTATTTGCCCGCGAGTGACATTCGGCCGCGTCCGCGCTAGGTCGCGCGACCCAACGGAACGAACATGTCGAAACTGACCCTCCCGCAGGAGGCTGCGCGCCGGCGCACCTTCGCCATCATCGCCCACCCCGACGCCGGCAAGACCACCCTGACCGAGCACATCCTGCTGGCCGGCGGGGCGATCCGCGCCGCCGGGGCCGTGCGCGCCCGCGGCGAGAACCGCCGCACCCGCTCCGACTGGATGAAGATCGAGAAGGAGCGCGGCATCTCGGTCTCGGCGTCGGTGATGACGTTCGAGCACGACGGCAAGATGTTCAACCTGCTCGACACCCCCGGGCACGAAGACTTCTCGGAAGACACCTACCGCACCCTGACCGCCGCCGACTGCGCCATCATGGTGCTGGACGCCGCCAAGGGCATCGAGCCGCAGACCCTGAAGCTGTTCGAGGTCTGCCGCCTGCGCGACATCC
>JAEYUE010000120.1 GCA_023433655.1 Pseudomonadota bacterium
GGTAGGCGTACTGCCCGGCGCGGTCGACCGCGGCCTTGGCGGTGCGGATGGTGTTCTTGCGGCGGCCGTAGAAGCCCTTGGCCTGCTTCAGGACCTTCTTGTGCTTGGCGTGGGACGTAACGCCCCGAGTGACGCGAGCCATGTCGCTATCCTTTCAAATTCAGTGCGATGAGATCAGTCGAACAGCGCGCGCCGATCAGGCGTACGGCATGTAGGATTTGATCTTCTTGGCGTCGGCGTCGGCCATGACCGAGGTGCCGCGGTTCTGGCGGATGTATTTGCTGTTGTGGCTGATCAGGCGGTGCCGCTTGCCCGCCACGCCGGCCTTGACCTTGCCAGTCGCCGTGAATTTGAAGCGCTTCTTGGCGCCAGACTTCGTCTTCAGTTTCGGCATTTCGTCTCCTTTGCCGGGTTCGAAGACCCGGAGTTCAAGGACCGCCCAGGCATGCCTGTTCGCCCGGCGGTCCGGTACGCGAAGGCGCGGCTTCTAGTCGAACCCGCTCCGGAAAGCAAGGCGGCGGGGCGCTATTCGGCCGGTTGCGACAGCGGCGCCGACGGGCGCGAGCGGAAGGCGCGGCCGGCGTTGATCGCCATCACCGCCGCGGGGACGGTCAGGGCGGCGCCGATCAGGAAGGGCCAGTCGTGGCCCAGGCCCGAGAAGATCGCGCCCGCGGCGATCGGACCGAAGATGCGCGCGCTCGAACTGGCGGCCATGTTCAGGCCGAGCATGGCCCCCTGCCGGTCCGGATCGACGGAGCGCGAGATCAGGGCGGTGATGTTGGGCATGGTCACGGCCATGCCGAAGGCCCCCAGGGCCATGATCACCGGCACCAGAACGTCGATGTCGGGCAGCAGCCGGCCGGCGACGACCTGCCCCACCAGGCCGGCGCCGAAGATCAGGCAGCCGACAGCCAGCACCCGCGCCTCGCCGAAGCGCCGCGCCAGCCGCCCGGCCAGGAAGCCCTGGCAGACGACCGAGACCACGCCCACCGCCATGAAGGCGAGGCCGACCTCGCGGGCGCCCCACTGGTAGCGGGCCTCGGTCCAGAAGCCGAAGGTCGATTCCATGCCCGAAAAGCCGGCCATGTAGATCAGGGTGACCAGCAGCACCCGCGACACCACCGGATTGGCCACGGCGTCGTGCACCCCGCCGAGGAAGCGCGTCCGCGGCGCGGCCGGATCGGCGGGCGCGCGGCTCTCCCTGAGCAGGACGACCACGCCGAGAGCGGCGAGCAGGCACAGGCCGGCGGCGACGAAGATCGGCAGCTGGTAGCCCAGCGTTCCCAGATCCGGCCGGGTCAGCAGGCCGCCCAGGCCTGGTCCGACGATGAAGCCGAGGCCGAAGGCGGCGCCGATCAGCCCCATCCGCCCGGCGCGCTTTTCGGGCGGGGTGACGTCGGCGACATAGCCCTGGACGGTCGAGATGTTGCCCGCCCCCAAGCCCGTGAACAGCCGCACCGCAATGGCCAGCCAGATGTTCGGGACGAAGGCGAGGGCGAGGTAGCCGGCGGCGTTGGCCAGGATGGTGACCAGCAGCACCGGCTTGCGCCCGATCCGGTCGGACAGCCGCCCCCAGAAGGGCTCGGCGACGAACTGGCCCAACGAATAGGCCGAGAACATCAGCGCCACCTGCCACGGCGGCGCATCCAGCGTCAGGCCGTAGAAGGGCAGCAGCGGGATGACGATGCCGAAGCCGACGAGGTTGATGAACACCACCCCGAACAGCACGGCCAGTGCGGATCGGGAGGTCGGCGCGGCGGTCGCAGGCTGGGTCACGGCGAGATCCGGGGGAGCGGAGGGCGATGTGTCGGACAGAGCGCGCCGTCGCGCAAGGCGCCGCGCGGCTCAACGAAGAACGCCCCGGCCGTTTCCGGCCGGGGCGCAGCTTGTCGATCCGGGGTCGCCGCCTAGCGCGGGGCGAGGATCATGATCATCTGCCGGCCTTCCATGCGCGGCGCGTACTCGACCTTGGCGACTTCCTCGAAGTCGGCCTGGACCTTGTTGAGCAGCTTCATGCCCAGTTCGGGGTGAGCCATCTCGCGGCCGCGGAAGCGCAGGGTCACCTTGACCTTGTCGCCCTCGTCGAAGAAGCGGTGCATGGCCCGCGCCTTCACATCGTAGTCGTGCTGGTCGATGTTGGGCCGGAGCTTGATTTCCTTCAGCTCGACGACCTTCTGCCGCTTGCGGGCCTCGGCCTTCTTCTTCTGCTCCTGGAAGCGGAACTTGCCGTAGTCGAGGATCTTCGCCACCGGCGGTTCCGAGGTGGAGACGATCTGAACCAGGTCCATGCCGGCCTCTTCGGCGGCTTCCAGCGCGGCTGACGTGGGCATGACGCCCTGCTTTTCGCCGTTCTGGTCGATCAGCAGAACGCGCGGCGCGCGGATATCTTGGTTCATGGGCGGCCCGTCCTTGACGGGCGGCTGGTTCATCGGACGGCGAATGGGCGTCGGTTCCTTGCAGGTGGACGATAGGCGGTTCGGCACGAGGGAGCGCGCCACGGCTCGCGGCGTTCCCCTCACGGCGTCCTATATGACCGCGAACGCCTGTCTCTTCAAGGTTTCCCGGCCGTCGCGGCGCCGATGAAGTCGTCATGCAGGGCCAGCACCGCCTCGAACACGTGATCGACGGTCAGGGCCTCGATCGGGGCGAACTCGCCGCGGGTCTCGTTGGAGGCGACGGTGCGCGTGCGCGGCCCCCAGGGACCGTACAGCCACCATTCGGTCGGGCCGAACAGGCCCAGCGTCGGACGGCCCAGCGCCGCCGCCACGTGCATCAGGCCGGAATCGTTGCCGACGAACAGCGCCGCCCGGTCGATGGCTGCGGCCGAGGCGAGGATGTCGCCCTTGCCGACGAAGTCGATGGCCCGCTCGCCCGCCGTCTCCAGCGCCGGGGTCGCCGGCGGCCGGTCGCCGGGTCCGCCCACCGGCATGAAGCGCCAGCCGGCGAAGCGCGGCTCGGCCATCAGCCTCTCCACCAGCTGCCCCCAGCGGTCGGCCGGCCAGCTCTTGCCCGGCTGGTGGGCGATCGGGGCGAGGGCGATGATCGGGCCGGGACCGGCGCCGCCGGCCAGCTGCGGATCGATCACCGCCGCCGCCTCGGCGCGGGCGCGGTCATCGAGGAAGATCTCCGGATCCAGCGGCGTCTGCGAGCCCATCAGCCGGGACACCATCTCGACCTTGCGCAGGCCGGTCTCCCACGAACGGTTGTAGACCACCCGCCGCTTCGCCGGGATCAGGTACGA
>JAEYUE010000175.1 GCA_023433655.1 Pseudomonadota bacterium
AAGGAGAGTTTCACCTGGTTCAGATTTTCGTCCGCGACAACAACGTCGATCAGGCGCTGAAGGCCCTGAAGAAGAAGATGCAGCGCGAAGGCAGCTTCCGTGAGATGAAGCGCCACGTGCACTACGAGAAGCCCTCGGAGAAGCGCGCCCGCCAGAAGGCGGAAGCTGTGCGCCGCGCCCGCAAGCTGGCCCGCAAGCGCGCCCAGCGCGAAGGCCTGCTGCCCGCCCCGAAGCCGCGCACCCCGGGCCGTTAAGACCGGGCCGACAAGGCTGAAAGATCAAGGGCCGCTCCGGGAAACCGGGGCGGCCCTTCTTATTGTCTCCGGCGCGGCGCGCGGAAGGAGAGACCGGGGCCGCCTACCGCCCTCCCCCGGTGATCGCGCCCGCGAAACTCTTCCAGCTCAGCTTCACGTCCGACAGGGCGCCGGCGCGGAAGGCGCGGCCCGACAGCCAGACCATGAACAGGGCGAAGGCGAACATGCCGGCCATGGCGCCGATCAGCTCCAGCATCGGCGGGTCGGACGGCAGGCGGGCCATCATCAGGAAGGGGGTGAAGAAGGGGATCCACGACAGGATCTTCACCACCGGCGCGTCCGGCGTGCTCATGGCCATGCTCATGGTCATGATCGGGATGACGAGGACGATCATGATCGGACCCATCAGGGTCTGGGCGTCGCGCGGCGTCTCGCAGAAGGCCCCGATGGCGGCGAACAGCACGGCGTACATCAGGTAGCCGCCGACCATGAAGGCGGCGAACCAGCCCAGCATGCCGCCGGTCAGCAGGATGTCCCCGACCATGGCCGCCTGCTGCGGCGCGGCGGCGATCAGGCCGGCGGCGCCGATGCCGCCCCAGCCGACCAGCACGGTGATGGTCAGCAGGGCCACGCCCAGCACCTTGCCGGTCAGGATCTCCATCGGCGAGGCCGAGGACAGCAGCACCTCCAGGATCTTGTTCGACTTCTCCTCCATCACGCTGTTCAGCAGGATCGAGGCCCCGGTGATGATCAGCGACCACAGCAGGAAGCCGCCGGCGAGGCCGATCAGGGTCGGCAGCTTGTCGCGGAACGAGACCTCCCCGCCGCTGGCTGACTTCGGCGAAAAGACCGCGATGTTCGGCCGGAATTTCTCGGCCCCCTCGACTACGACAGGATCGATACCGGCCCCTTCGAACACGGCCTTGCGGTTGGCCGAGCGCAGGGCGTCGCGCACGAAGTCCTCCACGGTGTCGTCGGTGGCCCTGGCGGTCCAGACGCGAGCCGCCGGACCATCCGTGTCGCGGGTCAGGAAGACCACCGCATCCAGCCGCTCGTCCTTCGGCGTCTCGTCAGTCAGGTGACGGCGCACGATCTCGTCCCGCGCCTCGCCGGGCGACGCCGTGGCGATGTCGGCCGGCGTCTCCACGATGCGTAGCCGCGGTCCGGCCAGCCGCGCGAAGGCGCCCTTGGCCGCGCCGGAACCGCTGATCGGCATGCCGGTCGCCTTCTGGGCCGCCTCGTTCGCCTGACGCTCGCGCTCCTGCTGACGTTCGAGATCGCGGTTCAGCGCCTCCTGGATTGCCGCGGCGAGGCCCGAGGCCTGCGGCCCCTCCTCGATCACCGCCACAGCGCGGACCGGCTCGGAGGACTTGATCAAAATCGGCACCGCCCCGCCGATGACGGCGAACAGCGGAAAAGCCAGGAGCGACAGCCAGAAGCCGACGGTCCGGGCGTAGGCGGCGTACTCGCGCCGGGCGATGAGCAGGATGCGGTTCATCGGGCGGTCTCCTGGCCGGCGGGCTTCACGGACTGGTCCTGATCGGGATTGTCGCCGGTCAGGTCGATGAAGGCGTCGTGCAGGCTGGGCTCACGCAGATCGAAACGGCGCACGTCGAGACCGCCGAGGAAGGCGGCCTTGAGCGCATCCTGCCCTCGTCCTCCGGGACCGAGGGCCGCTTTCAGGACAGGTACTCCGTCATGCTCCGAGACCACGTCGACGGCGGTCACGCCCGGCAGGCGCGCGGCCTGCTCGGGAGAGATCGCGCCTTCCAGCTCGAGGAAGCGGCGCGACGTGGCCTTGGCCTCGTCGACCGTGCCCTCGAAGGCCTTCCGGCCGCGCGCCAGCAGCACGACCTTGTCGCAGAGCCGTTCGGCGTGCTGCATCACGTGGGTCGAGAACAGCACGGTGGCGCCATCGGCGGCGAGGCCGCGGATCATCTGCTCCAGCCCCTGCTGGTTGACCGGGTCCAGTCCGGAGAAGGGCTCGTCGAGGATGACGAACTCCGGCCGGTGCACGATCGAGGCGATCAGCTGCACCTTCTGGGACATGCCCTTGGACAGCTCCTTCATCTTCTTGCGCTTGGCCGCGCCCAGCCCCTGGGCGTCCAGCATCTCGCGGGCCCGCCTGCGCCCATCGCCCGTCGGCACCCCCTTCAGGGAGCCGAAGAAGGCGATGGCGTCGACCGGGGTCATCTTCTTGTAGAGACCGCGCTCCTCCGGCAGAAAGCCGATGCGGTCACGCACCTTGCGGCCGTCGTCGGCGCCGAGGATGGTGATGCGTCCCGAGGTCGCCGGCTGCAGGCCGAGTATCATCCGGATAGTCGAGGTCTTGCCGGCCCCGTTCGGGCCGAGGAAGCCGCAGATGGAGCCCTTCTCGACCTCGAAGCTGAGGTCCTTCACGGCCTGGAAGTCGCCGTAGCGCTTGCTGACCCCCTCAAGCGTCAATGCCGCCGTCATATGCCCTCCGCCGGATACCGGTTCAGCCTCCATTGGTAGGTCTGTAAAGGGTGTTTGACAACCGCTCTTCCGCTTCGGGACCGTGTCCGGTCATGAATTCCGTGTCATGTTTGTCCGGTAGAAGGGCGGCCTCGCCCACCCGGATGCCCTGATGTCCTACGATGTTCCGCCCTCGCCCGTCGCGCCGCAGGCCGGTTCCCGTCTGTGGACCGCCGGGGCAGGGGCCGGCGTGGCTGTCGTCGTCCTGCTGGGTCTCGCCGTCTGGCGCCCTGAGTTGGCGTGGCCGCTGCTGGGGGGAGCCCTGCTCGTGGTGGCGGCCACCCTCGCAGTCAGCCGCCAGCCCGGCGTCGGGGCTCGCGCCGACCGCACGGCGAAGGAGGCCGCGCCTGACCGCACGACGGCGGACCCTGTGCTGCTCGAGAGCCTGTTCGAGGCCCTGGACGATCCCGTTCTGGTCGTCTCGGGCGGCGAGGCGGACGACATCGCCGACCGGAAGGTGCTGCTGGCCAACGCCGCGGCGCGGGATCTGCTCAGGCTTCCGCCCCAAGGCGGCCTTCTGGTTTCGGCCCTGCGAGAGCCGGCGGTGCTCGAAGCCGTCGACGAAGCCCTGTTCGGCAGCGTCGCGCGGACGACCGACTACGACACTGTAGGCGCGCAAACCCGGCACTGGCGGGCCCTGACCCGCCCTCTTCCGGCGACGGACGGCCGGACCCGCGCCCTGGTTGTTCTCCGCGATGAGACGGAGGTCCGGCGCATGGAGCTGATGCGCGTCGACTTCCTCGCCAACGCCAGCCACGAACTGCGCACGCCCCTGGCCTCGCTGGCCGGCTTCATCGAAACCCTCAAGGGCCACGCCCGGGAGGACCCCAAGGCGCGCGACAGATTCCTCGACATCATGGCCGCCCAGGCGGAGCGGATGAGCCGGCTGGTTGCGGACCTGCTGTCGCTCAGCCGGATCGAGCTCAATGAGCACATTCCGCCTTCGGGGCGGGTCGATCTGGCGCGGGCCGCGAGCGACGTGGTGGATGCGGTCAGCGTCCTGTCGTCCGACCGGAAGGTGCAGGTGGTGTTGCAGGACCCCTCGGTCAGCGCGCCGATCCACGGCGACCGGGACGAGATCGTCCAGGTGATCCAGAACCTGGTCGACAACGCCATCAAATATTCGCCTACCGGCGAGGTCGTGCAGGTCGAGGTCCGGCCGTCCATCACCCTCGAGCAGGCCTCGGCCCCATGGTCCGGTGGAAACCGGGGCGCCGGGGCGACCCGCTTGCCCCTGGTCACCCCGGACCGGCAGCCGGGCCTCCGCTACGCCGCCGTGACGGTGCGCGACCACGGACCCGGCATGGATCGCGAGCACCTCCCGCGGCTGACGGAACGCTTCTATCGCGTCGAGGGACAGAAGAGCGGCGGCGAACGGCCCGGCACGGGCCTCGGGCTGTCCATCGTCAAACACATCGTCAATCGGCACCGTGGCGGGCTGACGGTGGAGAGCGCGCCTGGCCAAGGTTCCCGGTTCACCGCCTATTTCCCGGTCGCCGCCCCGAAGGACGCGTCGGCCAAGGTCGCGCGAAGCCCGGGAGCGTAACAGAACTGTCATGGCGCCGTCGTAATCCGCTGACCATTCAAGGGCAGGTTCCGCCGCGGACGACGGGGCCGGCCCCGCGCGTTCGATTCTCCGGCCCGGACCCGCATGACCCTGCTCTTCCTGCCGATCCTGCTCGTCTTCGCCGTGGCCGCCTGGCTCGGCGCGCGTCAGCTGGCGCGTCATCGCCAGCGCGGCGTGCGGGCGCATTCGCGGCCGGGCCAGTTCGGGGCCCTGGCGCTGATCTGGACCGTGGTTCCGGCCTTGGTCGTTCTGGTCGCCGCGGCCGTCCTGGCGCCGCCGCTGGCGCAGGGCCTCACCGCCTCCGGCGCGCCCGAGGCGGTCAGCGAACTTGAGCCGCTGCGACGGGCCGCCTTCTTCTCCGATGCCCGGATGGTCGCCGCAGGTCAGCCCGCCGCCCGTATCTGGGAGCCGCCGTTCGCCGATCTGCTGGCGACCGAGGGCGCCCGCGTCGCCCGCATCGAGGGACGGCTGGAGCTCGCGGGGGTGGCCCTGGCGGCTCTTGCGGCTCTTGCCGGCGCCCTGTTTGTCTTCCGTAGCATCCGCCCCGATCTGCGCGCCCGCAATCGGGTCGAGGCATGGATCGTCGGCCTGCTGTTCGCCTGTTCGGCCGTCGCGGTCCTGACCACGATCGGCATCATCGCCTCGCTGGTGTTCGATTCCCTGCGCTTCTTCGCTTCGGTGCCGATCACCGAATTCCTGTTCGGGAGCCAGTGGAGCCCACAGACCGCGATACGCGCCGACCAGGTCGGCTCGACCGGCGCCTTCGGCGCCCTGCCGCTGTTCGCCGGCACCTTCCTGATCATGCTCATCGCCATGGCGGTGGCGGCCCCCGTCGGCCTGTTCGCGGCCATCTACCTGTCGGAGTATGCGGGGCCCGTATTCCGGGCGACGGTCAAGCCCGTGCTGGAGGTGCTCGCCGGGGTGCCGACCGTGGTCTACGGCTTCTTCGCCGCCCTGACGGTGGGGCCGGCCTTCCGCGAATTCTTCAACGGCCTGGGCGCGTCGCTGGCGGGCGGGCCGCTGGACGGGGTCGGCCAGTATCTGATGCTGGTGCAGAA
This sequence comes from Pseudomonadota bacterium, assembly GCA_023433655.1. Lineage (GTDB taxonomy): Bacteria > Pseudomonadota > Alphaproteobacteria > Caulobacterales > Caulobacteraceae > Brevundimonas. Next base: position 5,376 of record JAEYUE010000175.1, read on the forward strand.
CCAGATGGCGCTGGTCGCCGGAGCAGTGATGGGGATCATGCTGATCCCCTTCGTTAGCTCCCTGTCCGACGACATCATCAACGCCGTGCCGCAGTCGCTGCGCGACGGCTCCTACGCGATGGGCGCGACGAAATCGGAGACGGTGACGCGGGTGCTGCTGCCCGCCGCCCTGCCGGGCGTCGCCGGAGCCATGCTGCTGGCCATGTCGCGCGCCATCGGCGAGACCATGATCGTCACCATGGCGGCGGGGCTTGCGGCCCGCCTGACCCTGAACCCGCTGGATACGGTCACCACCGTGACGGTGCAGATCGTCACCCTGCTGACCGGCGACCAGGAATTCGACAGCCCCAAGACCCTTGCCGCCTTCGGCCTCGGCCTGACCCTCTTCCTCGTGACCCTGGCGCTGAACGTCATCGCCCAGCGCATCGTCCACACCTATCGGCAGCAGTATGACTGAGGCGGCCCTGACCCCGGACACGCCGGCCGAGACCGGCGCGGCCCGCGCCGACCGCCTGCGGGCGGGGCTGAAGCGGCGCTACGCCCGCGAGACGCGCTTCCGCCTGTACGGTCTGCTGGCCATCGGCGTGGCTGTCGGCTTCCTGCTGCTGCTGCTCGGCCGCATTTTCGAGCAGGGACATACGGCCTTCTACGCCCACAGCATCGAGGTCCCCGTCTATCTGGACCCGACCCGCGTCGACCCGGCCTATCCGCAGGGGACCAATTTCGAGCTGCTCGTGGCCGAGCAGCAGTTGGTCCGGATGGGCGTCCAGGACGACGCGCAGGGCGCGAAATCCGCGGCCATGCGGGGCCTGTTCTCCTCGGAGCTCAAATTCCTCGCCGCCGAGCGCGTGCAGGCCCAGCCGGAGCTGATCGGCCAGACCGTCACCATCGACGCGCCGCTGGCAGACGACGCGGACCTGTACTTCAAGGGCGAAATCAGCCTCGACACCCCGGCGGAGCAGCGCCGACTGACCGACGAGCAAATCGGCTGGCTCGACCGTCTGCGCGCCGGGGGCCTGGTCTCCAGCCATTTCAACAGCGGCCTGCTGACCCGCGGCGACTCGACCGAACCCGAGCTGGCCGGCGTGCTGGGCGCCGTGGTCGGCTCGGCCCTGATGCTGCTCGTCACCGCCCTGATCGCCCTGCCACTGGGCGTTGGCGCGGCGGTCTATCTGGAGGAGTTCGCACCCAGGGGCCGGATCACCAATCTGATCGAAGTCAACA
>JAEYUE010000342.1 GCA_023433655.1 Pseudomonadota bacterium
AGGCGGCGGCGGCGGCGCTGGCGGCCGAGGGCGAGCCGGCCTTCCGGCGGCGGCTGGCCGGGCTGGACGCAGCGGCCGAGGCGCGCATCGAGACCGGCGACCGGCAGCGGCTGACCCGCGCCATGGCGGTGGCCGAACACACCGGGCGGCCGTTGAGCGACTGGATGGCGGAGACCCGGCCGCTGTTGGCGCCCGGGTCGTGGACGGGGCTGGTGGTCGAGCCCGGGAGGGCCGACCTCTACGCCCGCTGCGACGCGCGCGTGGCGCGGATGGTCGAACAGGGCGCGCTGGAGGAGGTGCGGGCGCTCGTCGCCCGGACGCTGGATCCGGCCCTGCCGGCGATGAAGGCCGTGGGGGTGCGCGAGTTCGCCGCCCATCTGGCCGGGGGAACCACGCTGGAGGCGGCGGTCGAGGCCACGCGGCAGGCCACCCGCAACTACGCCAAACGCCAGCTCACCTGGTTCCGCAACCAGACTCCGGATTGGCAAAGGGCCTGAACCGGCGCCGCTACTGAATCCGTTCGGTCACGCCCGGTGCGAACTCGACATCAGCGAATTCCGGATAGGTTTCGCGCAGAATTGACATCTGCGCCGGCTCCTGCACGCGGACAAGGTACCACTCCCCGGCCTCATCAAGGGCGAGAGTGTCACTTCGGACCCTGAGCCGCCCGGCGTCCTTGACGTCCATCACTGTCGTGGTCGGGATCAACAGATAGGTGCGGCCGCCGGTGGGCGTTGTGTGGATGGCGGCGCCGGATACGTCCATCTCGTAGGAGACGAAGGTCACCTCGGCCATGATCGGGCCCATGGCCTCGGCCATGGCTGTCCGCAAATCCGCCTCGCTGATGCCGAAGCGGCGGGCGAGCGCGGCGCGCAAGGCGGGTGGGGTCACATCGAGGCTGGTGGCGAAGTCGCCGCCGGCGAGCGCCTGCTCGAGGATGTCGATGCGCGCCTCGATCTGCTCGCGGTCGCGCGCGGTCACCTCCTGCGCGAGCGCCGGGGAACCCAGCAATACGCCAGCGGTGATCACGGCCGTCAGAAAGGCGCGCAGCGTCAGCATTGATATCCCCCGACATCCGCCGCGCAGGGCGGCGTCCGCGCAACTCTGACAGGTCGTCTGCCTCCGGGGAAGCGACCGAGCGCGGCGGCCGGCCGGGGTCCGCCCCTTGGAACCGCCCGCCCGGCGCCCTATATTGGTCCCGTCCGGGTTCGCCCGGACTATGGCGATAAAGGCGCCTGCAATAAGCGGACCGGACCCGGGTGCGATTCCCGGCGGCTCCACCAATCTCTTCCCCGCGTTATCGGCGGAGCGAGCATGGGGCCGACTAGCATCGACGGACGTGTAAAGAGGATTGCTTTCGCTCGTCCTGGCCCACCGTATCGGGCCCTTGACTAACTGCGAACGATAACTTCGCTGGAGAAGTCGCTCTCGCCGCGTAAGCGGTTCGGGTGATTTCGAACACTTAAGTCCCGGGGGTTCAGATCCTCGGGCGGGGCCTGTCGGGAGCCTGGCAACAGAATCCCGGCGTTTTCTCCCAGCTTTACCTTTTCGCCGGCTTCCGCACGCGCCGCTGCGCGGCTAAACCCTCGACTGCAACGCCGAGGGACCCGATGGCCGACGAGACCCCGCCAGTCGACGAGATGCACTACGAGCAGCTGGCGCAGGACGCCCTGCGCGGCGTGATCCGCGCGGCCCTCGAACGCGCGGCCCAGCCCGAGGGCATTCCGGGCGCGCACCATTTCTACATCACCTTCAGGACCAAGGCGCCGGGGGTCAGCGTGCCGCCGGACGTGCTGGCCAAATACCCCGAGGAGATGACGGTGGTGCTGCAGCACCAGTACTGGGACCTGAAGGTCGAGGCGGACCGGTTCTCGGTGATGCTGAAGTTCGGCGGCGTGCCCAAGGTGCTGTCGATGCCCTATGCGGCGGTGACCCGCTTCTACGACCCGTCGGTGCAGTTCCTGCTGCAGTTCGAGACGCCCGCGCTGGTCGAGGAGGCGCCGGAACCGGAGCCGGAGGCCGAGGTCGCGCCGCCCCCGGCCGGGGACGAGGGCCCCAAGGTCGTCTCCCTCGACCAGTTTCGGAAGAAGTAGGCCTTTTCGTCCGACGCGCTTGCGCTAACCTCGCACCGGGTTTGAGCCGGGGCGTGCGATGGGACGCGGACTCTTGCTGCTGATGCTGACGGTCGTGCTGTCGGGTGCGGGTCCGGCCTGCGGCCAGGCGCCGGCCGGCCGTTTCGACGGCTGGGCCGCGGCCGTGATCGCGGCCGACTGGCGCGACGGGCGCGGCCGCCCCATCGAAGCCTTCGACAACGCCCGCCGGGACGTGACCGCAGCGCTGCTGGAGGCCGGCCTGCCCCGCGAGAGCACCGTCGACCTGACGTTGAATCCGGCGTCGCCCCGCGCGGCCAGCACCGCCGATGTGCTGCGGACGGTGGGCGAGCTCACCGCCCGGGCGCCGCGCGGCTGCCTGCTGTACTTCACCTCGCACGGCTCGCCCGAGGGCATGGTGTTCGGCGACGACGGCATGGTGACGCCGGCCTCGATGGCCGGCGCGGTGAACCGGTGGTGCGGCGCGCGGCCGACGGTGGTGATCATCTCGGCCTGCTTCTCGGGCGTTTTCGTCGACGCTCTGGAGGCGCCGAACCGGATGGTGCTGACCGCGGCCAGTCGCGAGCGGACCTCCTTCGGCTGCGGCGCCGGCGACACCTGGCCCTGGTTCGACGGCTGCGTGATCGAGGCCCTGCCGCAGTCCACCGACTTCCTGGCCATGGCGGCGGGCGCGCGGGCCTGCGTCACCCGCCGTGAGCAGGAAGCGGGCATAAACCTGCCCTCGGAGCCCCAGCTGTTCGTGGGGGCCGAAATGCAGCTGCGCCTGCCGACCCTGCGCTTCGAAAGGACGGGCGGATGAGCCCGACCGTTGACGCCGAGGGTTGGTCCCCGGCCCGCTGCCACTGCGGCGCGGTTCGCCTGCGGGTGCGGCTAAGCGACGGCGTGAACAGCGCACGCCGCTGCGACTGCTCGCTGTGCGGGATGCGCGGGGCCATCGCCGTAACGGCCGGGATGGGCGGGGTCGAAGTGCTTCAGGGAGCGGAGGCGCTGACGGAGTACCGGTTCAACACCGGAACCGCGCGGCACTTCTTCTGCTCGAAGTGCGGGATCTATACGCACCATCAACGGCGCTCGAACCCGAACGAGTTCGGCGTCAACGTCGCCTGTCTGGAAGGCGTGAGCCCGTTCGACTTCCCCGAGGTGCTTGTCAACGACGGGGTGAACCATCCCAGCGACGGCGGCGGCGGCGTGGCCGGAGTGCTGCGCTACGAGCGGCTCAAGTAGCGCGCCTCAGCGGCGAAAAACACGGATGGCGATGCGCTCACGCTCGCCTTCGTGGCGCTCGACCAGCAGACGCGCGACCTGGGCGTCGTCGTGGAACAGATAGCCCTTGATGGCGTCGAGCAGGGCCTTGGCGAGGTTGTCGAGGTCGATGTGCGGCGGCTCGCCGACATGCTCCATGCGGATCTCGACGACGAAGTCGCCCCAGGAGGGGCGCGAGGCCCACTCCTTGCGCATGAATTCGTAGACCAGCGGCTTGTAGTATTTGGCCTGGGTGGTGAGGCCGTCGATGGTGATCTCGACGGCGCCGCCGGCCTCGCGCAGGCGGACCTTGCCAGAACCGATCCAGCCTGGGGTCAAGGCCGGCACATCGGCGGAACATCGCCGATCAGGGTCGCGGAGCGGATCGTCACCGGCGGGGTCAGCTGTTCCTCTGCGTCAGCAGGCGACATCTGGATGCGGCGCGCGACGTCCAGTCCCTCGACGAGGCGGCCGAAGGCGGCGAAGCCCTGGCCGTCCGGATTGCGGCCGCCGCCGAAGTCGAGCGCGGGCGTATTGCGGGTGACGATGAAGAAGCTCGAGGTGGCGGTGTCTGGGCCGTCGCGGGCCATGGAGACGGTTCCCGCGTCGTGGCTGAGGCCGGTGTCGTGGGTGCGCTCCAGCGGGATTGGCGGACGCAGGGCATCGTCGGCGCCGCGCGGGGTGGCGGCCTGGATGACGTCGATCGGGTTGGGGTTGGCGTTGGTCTCGCTGACCACGGTGCGGAAGAAGGTCCCGCCGTCATAATCCCCGTCTGTGACGTAGCTGAGGAAGTTGCAGACGGTCAGCGGCGCGCGCGCCAACTCCAGCTCCAGCACCATACGCCCGGCGTCAGTGTCGAGGACCACGCGCGGCTTGTCACCGTCGCCGGCGGTGGCCGCGCAGGCCGACAGCATCAGGGAGACCGCCGCCGTCATCATCGTCCGCATACGGGCTCCTCCGCCTTGTCCCCTCGCCTGCCCGTGCTACACCGCCGCGCATCCTCCCGCCACGCCTGAAGAGCCTGCCGACATGAGCACCGTCCGCACCGAATCCGACACCTTCGGCCCGATCGAGGTCGCCGCCGACCGCTACTGGGGAGCGCAGGCGCAGCGATCGCTGGGCAATTTCCGGATCGGCTGGGAGAAGCAGCCGCTGCCGATCGTGCGGGCGCTGGGCATCGTCAAGCGGGCCGCGGCCGAGACCAACATGGCGCTGGGCAAGCTGGACCCGAAACTGGGCGAGACCATCGTCGCCGCCGCCCAGGAGGTGATCGACGGCAAGCTGAACGACCACTTCCCGCTGGTCGTCTGGCAGACGGGCTCGGGCACCCAGTCGAACATGAACGCCAACGAGGTGATCTCGAACCGGGCGATCGAGATGCTGGGCGGCGAGATGGGCTCCAAGAAGCCGGTCCACCCGAACGACCACGTCAACATGAGCCAGTCGTCGAACGACACCTTCCCGACGGCCATGCACGTGGCCTGCGCCGAGCAGGTGGCCAATGACCTGATCCCGGCCCTGAAGCATCTCCACGCCGCGCTGGACGCCAAGGCGAAGGCCTGGGACCACATCATCAAGATCGGCCGCACCCACACCCAGGACGCCACCCCGCTGACCCTCGGCCAGGAGTTCTCGGGCTATGCGACCCAGGTGGCCAACGGCATCGAGCGCATCGAACAGACCCTGCCCAAGCTGATGGAGCTGGCCCAGGGCGGCACGGC
>JAEYUE010000346.1 GCA_023433655.1 Pseudomonadota bacterium
AGGGTTTGCGGGGGCCGTCGCGGTCGCCGTCTTGACGCGGGCGCGGCTTCTTGTCGTTGTCTCGGGGATGGCTGGCCATGATGAGCGGTTCATGCACATGGCCTTGGCCTGTGCGCAAGCGGCGGCGGACGCGGGAGAGACTCCGGTCGGCTGCGTCATCGTCGACGAGACCACCGGCGAGGTGGTCGCCGAGGGCCGGAACGGCCCCATCGGGGCCCACGATCCGACCGCCCACGCCGAGATCGTCGCCCTCCGCGCCGCGGCGGCGAAGCGCGGCAACTACCGGCTCACCGGCCTGACCCTCTATGTGACGCTCGAGCCCTGCGCCATGTGCGCCGGGGCCATCAGCCACGCCCGCATCGGCCGCGTGGTCTGGGGGGCCGACGATCCCAAGGGCGGGGCCGTGGTCCACGGTCCGCGCTTCTTCGACCAGCCGACCTGCCACTGGCGGCCGCAGACGGCCGCCGGCGTCCTCGCCGCCGAGGGCGCCGGCCTGCTGCGCGCCTTCTTCCGCGCCCGGCGCAAGGGAACGGCGGCCTGACCCCGGGCGTTCAGCGCCCGTCCCGAACCGCAAGGCTTGTCCGCATGCGCCTGACGCCCGCCGCCGTCGCCGCCGCCCTCGTCCTGACCGCCTGCGGTCCGGACCCGGCCGAGGCGCCTACCGACGGCGACGGCGTGCGCGATCGCGCCGAGAAGGCCCAGACCGCCCGCCGCCGCACCGGGGCCGAGATCCAGCAGCGCGCCCTCAACCGCGTCATCCGCACCAGCTACCTGTGCAACAACGGCGAGCGCCTGACCGTCGATTTCGACAACCCGCGACGCATGGCGACGGTGCGCAACTCCAGCGGAAAGGCCGTCGACCTCTACGAGGAGCAGGCGGCCTCCGGCCTGTGGTACCGCGCCTCGGGCTACGAGCTGCGCGGCGAGGGGGTCATGGCCGTGTGGACCGGCGACGGCCGCCAGCCGACCGACTGCCGCGCCGTAGACTAGAAGTCCGCCAGCCGCGCATCCAGCCGCCCCCGCACCTCCGGCCAGTCTTCGTCGGTGATCGCGAACATCACCGTGTCCCGCACACGCCCGGTGTGGGTGATCTTGTGCCGCCTGAGCACCCCCTCGCGCACCGCCCCCAGCTTGGCGATCGCCGCCTGGCTGCGCCGGTTGACCGCATCGGTGATGATCTCGACCTGCACCACGCCGCTCTCGAAGGCGTGCTGCAGCAGCAGCCGCTTGCTGGCCGGATTGACCGCCCCGCCCCGCGCCTCCGGATGGTAGAAGGTCGAGCCCAGTTCGACCCGCCGATGCTGGGGGAACAGGTCGTGCAGGCTGCTTGTGCCCACGATCTCCCCGTCCGTCTGCCGCCGCACCGCATAGGGCGTGTCCCGCCCCGCCGCGAACCGCTCCATGAAGCCGTCCCACCACGGGTCGAACGCCTCGCCATAGGCCGTCGACACCATGATCGACCAGGCCTCCGGATCGACGCTGACGGCGGCGCGGACCGCCTCCTTCAGTTCCGGCGCGAACGGCTCCAGCCGCACCCAGCGGTTCTCCAGCACCTTCGGCTCGATGCGCATCAGCCCGCGATCTCCTGCTCAAGGAAGGCCTTCACCGCCGCGGCGTCGACGTCGCGGGCGACGAAGGCCTCGCCGATTCCCCGCGCCAGGATCAGGGTCAGCCGCCCGCCCTCGGCCTTCTTGTCCCCCGCCATCCGCTTCAGCAGGGCGGCGCTGCGGAAACGCCCCGCCAGCCCCAGCCGCGTCGGCAGCCCTGCCGCCGCGATCACCGCCTCGACGCGTTCGGCGTCGCCCGCCGCGCAGAGCCCCTGCGACGCCGAGAACCGGAACGCCAGGGCGCATCCCAGGGCCACCGCCTCGCCGTGGGTCAGCTTCGTCTCGTCGAAGCCCAGCTCCGCCTCGATGGCATGGCCGAAGGTGTGGCCGAGGTTCAGCAGGGCCCGCCGCCCCGCCTCCTTCTCGTCCTCGCCGACGATGGCGCTCTTGATCTCCACCGAGCGCACCACGGCCCGTTCCAGCGCCGCCGGATCGCCCGACGCGCCCGCGGCGCCCTCGCCGGCCAGCCAGTCGAAAAAGCCGGCGTCGCAGATCAGCCCGTGCTTCAGCACCTCGGCCCAGCCCGATCGGACCTGCCGCTCCGGCAGGGTCTTCAGCACCTCGATGTCGGCCAGAACCAGGCGCGGCTGATGAAACGCCCCGACCAGGTTCTTGCCGCGCGGCGTGTCGATCGCCGTCTTGCCGCCGACCGAGGAATCCACCTGGGCCAGCAGGGTCGTCGGGACCTGCACGAAGTCGACGCCGCGCATGAACAGGGCCGCCGCCAGGCCGGCCAGGTCGCCGACCACCCCGCCGCCCAGCGCGACCACCACGTCCCTGCGGTCCAGCTGGAAGGCCAGCATCCGGTCGATCACCCGCTCCAGCTCGGCGAACGACTTGGAGCCCTCGCCCGCCGGCACGGTCAGCAGCCGTCCATGGATTCCGGCGGCCTTCAGCGAGGCCAGCGCCGCCCGCCCGTGCAGCGCAGCCACCGTCTCGTCGGTGATCACCACCGTGCGCCCCTGCGCCAGCGGCGCCAGCCGCTCGCCCAGCTCGCCCAGCAGGCCGCGCCCGACCACAACTTCATAGGGCCGGAATCCGGCGCCGGAGACCGTCACCTTCGTCGTCACGGCCCCACCTCCGGCGTCTGCGTCGCATAGTGGGCCTCCAGCGCCGCCGCGATGGCCTCGACCGCCTGGGCGTGCGCCCCGCCGGCCACGTCGACGACCAGGTCCGCGGCCTCGGCGTAGACCGGATAGCGGACCTCGGCCAGGCTCCTCAGCGTCGCCAGCGGATCACGACCGCGCAGCAACGGCCGCGTGTCGCGCCGCTGCACCCGCTGGGCCACGGTGTCGAGATCGGCCCGCATCCACACCGTCACCGCCCGGTCCTTCATCAGCGCCCGGGTGTCCGGGTTCAGGATCGCACCGCCGCCGGTGGCCAGCACCATCTGCGGGCCCTCAAGCAGCCGCTTCATCACCCGCGCCTCACCGGCCCGGAACTCGGCCTCGCCCAGCTCGTCGAAGATGTCCGACACCGTCATGGCCGCCGCCGATTCGATCTCCACGTCGCCGTCGGCGAAGGGCAGGTCGAGCCGCTTCGCCAGACGTCGGCCCACGGTCGATTTCCCCACCCCCATCAGCCCGACGAGGGCTATGGTGCGGCGGCGGACCGGAATCGGCCCCGGGACAGGCGGCGGCAGGCGAGACGACATGACCCGACCACCCTCTACACCAAGCCTCGCCGGCGCAAAGCGGTCGCGCGCATGACCACCCCGCAGGTCGAGGCGTTTCTGGAGATGATGGCGGTCGAGCGCGACGCCTCGCCCCACACCCTCGCCGCCTACGGACGCGATCTCGCCGACGCCGAGGCCTTCCTGTCGGACGGCCTGATGCAGGCCGACGAGGCGGCGGTGGAGGCCTGGTACGCCGGCCTCGGCGCCCGCGGCCTGTCGCCCGCCACCCAAGCGCGGCGACGCTCGGCGGTGCGGCAGTTCTACCGCTTCGCCCTCGGCGAGGGCTGGCGCAAGGACGACCCGTCCCGTCGGCTCGACGCCCCGAAACAGGGCCGCGCCCTGCCGAAGACGCTCAGCCGCGACGAGGTCGAGCGCCTGCTCGCCGCCGCCTCGGCGCGCGACGGCGCCGCCGGCCTGCGCCTCGTCGCCCTCGTCGAACTGGCCTACGCCTCCGGCCTGCGCGTGTCCGAGCTGCTGGCCCTCAAGGCCGAGGCGGTGCGCCGCGACCCGGCCTTCCTGATCGTCCGCGGCAAGGGCGGCAAGGAGCGGCTGGCCCCCCTCAACGCCTCGGCCCGCGAGGCGGTGAGGGCCTGGCTCGCCGCCCGCGACGCCGCCCGCCCCGACAAGGCCCCGGACAGCCCGTGGCTGTTCCCCTCGTCCGCGGCGAAGGGCCATCTCACGCCCCGCCGCTTCGCCCAGCTGCTCGACCAGGCGGCTCTCGACGCCGGCATCGACCCCGCCCGCGTCAGCCCGCACGTCCTGCGCCACGCCTTCGCCACCCACCTGCTCGAGGGCGGCGCCGACCTGCGCGTGGTCCAGACC
>JAEYUE010000007.1 GCA_023433655.1 Pseudomonadota bacterium
TCTATGAACGGGGCCGCATCCGTCACGCCGGGCTCCTTCGACGCCTTGGAGGAAGAGCTGATGGCCTTCGGCGATCAGATGGAGGCGGCCGGCTCGCTGGACCGCGCCGACGCCCTCGTGTGGGCGATCACGGCTCTGCCGGTGGATGCGCCGGACGGGGAGCGGGGGCCGAGGGTGCGGTGGGTGTGAGGGGAAGGCCTGCGGTTGCGCGGAGAGCAGTGTTCAACGACAAAGGCCGATGGGGGGCGAGCCAATGAGCACAGTTGGGCGGCATGCTGGATGGATCATCTTCGGCATAGCGGTAGCTTGGTGGCTGGTCGTCGTGGCTTCAGGGGCGGGGTTCAATCCCACGGGCGTTTCCTGGAGCTTCGAGCGCACCGGCCAGCTGGGCGATTCTTTCGGAATAATCAGCGCAGGTATGGCCGCTGTGGCCGCCTTCTTCGCTTTCCGAACCTACCAACGGGCCGTGGCCGATAGCGTTAGGTTGGAGCGACGCGCGGCTGAGCCGTCGTTCTTGAACCTAGTCGAGCGCCGATACGACGTACTCAACCGCATACGCCACATCACCATCAGCTATGATCAGACCGGTTGGCCGGCGAGGCCGGTAACGACAGAATCTACTGGACAAGCTGCGCTCGACAAAATGGCGGTGTCGATTCAGACGCTGCGGCGTACCCGTCCTAGTGAGGCCGTTAAGACCTTATTCGATGGCGTCATCGACAGCGCCTTTGGCCTGTCGAACCACTTTCGTTTCACATACCACATCGTCGCATACGCGGACCGCCAGTTCGGCGATCCCACTCTCTTCGGCACGAAGGCCAATCCCGCCTATCCCTACGTCAGGCTGCTTCGCGCGCAGGTGTCCGACAGCGAACTCCTGCTGATTGCCCTAAACTGCTTGGTTGGCGAAGGTCATGCAAAGTTCAAGGTGCTGGTCGAGGGGTATGCCCTGCTTCACAACATGGCGGAGGAGGACATCGACATTTTTGCACTTAGAGAGGGTTTCGACGCAAAGGCCTTTGGTCTCGACGATGACGTTGGAGCTGCAAATGGTGACGCTCCGGCGGAAGACTAAGTGGTAATGTGATCGGAGACTCCATGCGCAGGAACGTTGCAGTTTTTTCGGATTCTAGTGGGACCCTAAAGATGGGCGAGTATCCGAGCCATCTGATGGGCGAGTTAGTTCATGGAATGACCGACCAAGAACTGCTGCACCACGCTCGCACTTGGCTCGTGATGTCAGGCCGGTTGACCTCCGATGAGGCTGCAGGGCTTTACCTAGCTGTTGTTGAAGGCGGTTAAGGTCCTTTTTGCGGTAAGGACCAAGGCCGTAGCGTCTTCCTGATCCGGTGCTTTCCCCGTCATTTCGCTGCTCCGCCTTCGGGCCCCGGCTCTGTAGCGCCCAAGCTTAACACCTATCGGTGGTCGATAAGCTTGACTCTAGTGCCGGTTACCTTCCGTCTTGGGGGGATATCGGGAGGCTTGGCATGGCTGCGACACCGCGTAAGATCAAAATCCACTACAGGAGAGCCACTCTCGAAGGACCGCAGGAGGCTACGTTCAGCCTGCAACAGCGTCTGGAAAGGGTAATGAAGGGACCCTTAGGGCTCGACGCCAATCAGCGCTTGCTCAATGTCACCGACGATGGTCAACATAAAGCCTGCCTGAATTACCACGAGCTCGGTGCAGCATTCGTCGCCGATGTAATGCACCTAGATGGCCGCACCGCTCTACCGTTATGGCTAACGCCGAAATCGCCGCAGCCTGTCGCGGATATTGTTCCACGAGAGCTCAAGGATGATGAGGCATCGCTGGGAGAACCCCTTTACCTGCTCGTGCAGGGCAATCATGTCGCCGCCATCGAGCGCATGGGATTTCGAGCTACAACGCTGCAATCCTATTTGAATGCGCTCCTTAAGCGTGCCGGAGAGCTTGAGGACGGCGGAAATTGGCGTTTGGCGCCCAAGATCGAGACGACCGGTCTCGACCAGCTCTCTGGAGCGATCAAGAAGATCACATTCCGACCGAACGCTGCTTTGGTCGGGGATGCGCCGAGCACGCTGACGGAAGCAACTAAAGGCAGGCCTGTCTCACGGCGGTTCGGGGAATTTGTCGCTCAAGGCCGCAAGGTGATCGACATGGCTGTTGCAGCAGGTGCCGACGAGGCAAAGCTCGAAACGCTCCAGGCAAAGCTCAGCAATGATCTGGCCCTTAAGGCTCGCTTGGAGATCAGCGTCGCCAGCGTCCGACGAAAAACCACTGCAGTTATCGACGCGGGGGCCGTTGAGCAGGCCTTCGCCGACCTTACCTCTCAAGGAGACGTCCTTCTGACGTCAGAGGATGGGAGAACGAACGGGAAACTGATACAGTTGGTCCATACGACGGAAGTGCTTGAGACTGGCGGGCTCATTGACTGGCAGCACGCCACCCAGGCCCTAGTGTCCGCCTTGCATGCTTGGGCGGCGAAAGGATCCATAGACCTCTCCGAATGAACGCGCTCGTCCGGACATTTCTTGCATTTGCAGTAGGTGCGACACTGCTTGTGACGGCACCACGGACGGGCGTGATCGGGGCCAGTCAAGAAATCATCAGCTTCCTGTCGTTGCTCATGGCAGGCCTTCTGCCCGCCATGGTGATCACAGCAACCGTTCTTCGCGGAGAGAGTTTCTCCGTCGTACGCCTCGAACGATACGGTCGTGCATTGAGGGCGCAACTGGGATTTTGGGCCCTCTTATTTGTTATGGCGGCGTGCGCCACAGTTGGCGTGATAGGTGCCAAAATCGCGTCCACCAACGACCTCCCGCAGTCCTATCTGCTGTGGACGCTCCCAGTCCAATCGCACGATATCCAGACGTTCTACGTGGGTGTTGCCGGCGGCTTCATAGGGGTGATCGTTCAGCGCCTTTGGGCGGCGTACGAGGGGCTTCTGTCGCTCCTCGACTTGAACGTGAAGATGGCGCTTGGTGCAGCACGAAGTAATGATCAACGTCGCGTTGAGGCTCTGTCTGAGCAAGTGGAACGCGCGCGGGGACCCGAATACTCCCGGAGAGACGCTGCGTAGCGGAGAAGCTCCGCTGCCCGCCGCCCCTACTCGAACTCCACCAGCACATCGTCCGCCGCCACCGGGTCTCCCGCCTTCGCCGAGACCGCCTTCACCACGCCGTCGCGCTCGGCCTTGAGGATGTTCTGCATCTTCATGGCCTCGATGATGGCGACGGTCTCGCCGGCCTTGACCTCCTGGCCGGGTTCGACCGGGATGGCGACGACCAGGCCCGGCATGGGGGAGAGGACCAGTTTGGAGGTGTCGGCGGCCTGTTTCTCGGGCAGGCGGGCGTAGAGGGCGGCGACGGCGGGGGTGAGGACGCGGACGCGGGCCCGGGCGGCGCGGTGGCGGATGACGAAGCCGTCGGGGGCGCGGGCGACCTCGGCCGTGAAGGGTTCGCCGTCGAGGACGGCGCGGAACTGGGCCAGGCCGGGGCGCCAGTCGATGTCGGACAGGCGGACCGGCTCGGGATGGCCGTCCAGCGACAGGGTCAGGGCCTCGTCGTCGTCGTAGGACAGGGCCACGGGGAAGGGGGCGGCGTCGACCAGCACGCGCCACTCGGTGCGGTCGGACGGGTCGCCGGCCTGTTCCGAGAGGATCTCGTGCATGGCCATGGCGGCGGCGACCATGATGCGGGCCTGGGCCGGGGAGGGCGGCAGGCCGTGGAAGCCGTCGGGGAATTCGTCCTTGATGTAGCTGGTCGAGAGGGCGCCGTCGCGGAAGCGCGGCTGGTCCATCACCGCCGCCAGGAAGGGCACGTTGTGGCCGAGGCCGGCCAGGTGGGTGTCCTCAAGGGCGCGGGCCATGCCCTCGACCGCCTCGGCCCGGGTCGGGGCCCAGGCGCACAGCTTGGCGATCATCGGGTCGTAGAACATCGAGATCTCGTCGCCCTCGCGGACGCCCGAGTCGTTGCGCACGGTGTAGCCGTCGGCGTGCAGGCCCTCCTCCGGCTGCTCGTAGCGGACCAGCCGCCCGATGCTGGGCAGGAACCCCCGGTACGGATCCTCCGCATAGATCCGGCTCTCGATGGCCCAGCCGTCGATGCTCAGCTCGTCCTGCTGGAAGGCGAGGCGTTCGCCCCACGCCGACCGGATCATCTGCTCCACCAGATCGACCCCCGTGATCAGCTCCGTCACCGGATGCTCCACCTGCAGCCTGGTGTTCATCTCGAGGAACCAGAAGTTGCGATTCTGGTCTGCTACAAACTCTACCGTGCCAGCGGAGTCGTAGTTGACAGCGCGGGCGAGGGCGACGGCCTGGGCGCCCATGGCGGCGCGGGTGGCCTCGTCGAGCAGCGGGGAGGGGGCCTCCTCGATGACCTTCTGGTTGCGGCGCTGGATCGAGCATTCGCGCTCGAACAGGTGGACCACATTGCCGTGCTTGTCGCCCAGCACCTGGATCTCGATGTGGCGGGGATCGACGATGAATTTCTCGAGGAAGACGCGGTCGTCGCCGAAGGCGTTGAGCGCCTCGGCCTTCACGGCGGCGAAGCCCTCGGCCATGTCGTCGTCGGAATGGGCGACGCGGATGCCCTTGCCGCCGCCGCCGGCGGACGCCTTGATCATCACCGGATAGCCGATCTCGCGGGCGATGCGGACCGCCTCGTCGGTCGACTCGATCAGGCCCATGTGGCCCGGGACGGTGGAGACGCCGGACTCGGCGGCGAAGCGCTTGGAGGTGATCTTGTCGCCCATGGCCTCGATGGCCTCGGGATTGGGGCCGATGAAGGCGATGCCCTCGTCACGCAGGCGGCGGGCGAAGCCGGCGTTTTCCGAAAGGAAGCCGAAGCCGGGGTGGACGGCCTCGGCGCCGGTCTGGCGCACGGCCTCCACGATGCGGTCGGCGAGCAGGTAGGACTGGTTGGCGGGGGCGGGTCCGATGAGGACGGCCTCGTCGGCCATTTCCACGGCCAGCGAACCGGCGTCCGCCTCCGAGTAAACCTGAACCGTGGCGATGCCCATCTTGCGGCAGGTCTTGATGATGCGGACGGCGATCTCGCCGCGGTTGGCGATCAGGATCTTCTTGAACATGCGTATCCGGACTCTGAAGCAAACGTGACCGCCGCGTGAGGCAGCCGCCCCGATTAGGCCGCGATCCGGGGCGAGTAAACCGACGGGGGCGTTCATCCGGACGGGGTGCGGGGTTGGCAAGCCCGGCCTGTATGGGGTTTAACGCTGCCCGTTTCCCGTTCCACGGCCCCGGAGCCCGACTCTTGATGTCCCGTATCCTCCCTGTCGCCGCCACCGCCGCCCTGACGCTGGCGCTGACCGCCGGCTCCGCCTCGGCGCAGAATTTCCAGGCCCTGGCGCGCCAGGACCTTCAGGCCGCCCACGACGCGCTGGCCGCCAACCATCCGGCGCCGGTCGTGCCGGGCCAGGCCGGCGACACCTTCAGCAGCTGGCTGGACAGCGGCCTGCAGCAGGCCCTGTCGATGGTCGGCCAGTCGAACAGCGGCTCGAGCCACGCCTATCTGCTGCGTTACTACGCCGCCGGCTTCCGCGACTCGAACATCGTCATCCGCCCCAGCTACGAGACCTCGGCCGACCGCTTCAAGGCGACCAGCTGGCCGGGCCTGGCGACGGGCTGGCGCGACGGCCAGTATGTGGTGACCTATGTGCAGCAGGGCGTGCGCGGCCTGCCGCCGGTCGGCGCCGTGGTCACCGAGTGCAACCTGACCCCGATCGAGGAATATTCCCGCACCAAGCTGGACCTGTGGGAAGGCGACCTGAACACCGAGGCCGGCCGCATCACCACCGCGCCCTATCTGCTGTGGAACCGCAACAACCCCTATGCCGGCGGCACGCCCTCGACCTGCAAGTTCAAGGTCGGCAACCGCCGTCCGCGCGACTATGACCTGAAGCCCGTGCCGGTGGTCCCCGCCAATCTCGAGGCCGCCTACCGCGCCACCCTGTACACGCCGGGCCCGACGCCGCTGTCGATCGAGACCGTCAACGGCCGGCCGTGGATCAACGTCCACTCCTTCGCCGACGACGCCGGCTGGGACGCCTTCAACGCCCAGCTGCAGGGCCAGCTGGCCGCGATCCAGGGCCCGCAGGGCTTCGTGCTCGACCTGCGCGGCGGCAGCGGCTCCTCGAACCTCGGCTCGACGGCGCGCGGCTACGGGGTGCTGAACCGCATCTGGACCTCGGAATTCACCCAGAGCCGCCAGCCGACCGGCGGCGACTTCACCTATCGGGCCACGCCGGAGAATCGCCAGTGGTACGCCGATGTGATCGGGCGGATGAAGCAGGACGCCCGTTTCGTCTATGAGGCGCCCGAGGTGATCGCCCAGACCGAGGCCGTTCTTGCCGCCTTCGACGAAGCCATCGCCGCCGGCCAGCCCAGCTTCACCCAGCCGGCGCCGGCCACGGCCGCCGATCCGAACGCGGCCAATCCGGTGCAGGGCCCGGTCATCGTGCTGGTCGACGCGGGCTGCTCGGGCGGTTGCCTCGACACGCTCGACCTCGTCAGCCGCCTGCCGAACGTGCGCATCGCCGGTTCGACCACGGCGGCCGACTCGATCTTCATCGAGCAGACCGTCCAGCGCCTGCCGTCGACCTATGCCGACCTGAGCTACGGCCACAAGGCGTGGACCTCGCGCCAGCGCGGCAACAACCAGCCGTTCATCCCGGAGCCGGGCCTGACCTATACGGGCAACCCGGTCGACGAGAACGCGGTGCGCGCCTGGGTCGGGTCGCTGTTCCAGTAGATCGACCGCTCCGCGCGACCTGAGCGCGCGGGCCGCTGAAAGACCGGGCCGGACGGGGTGGAAGCCGCGTCCGGCCCTTCCTATTTCTGGTTCATGTCCGACATCGCCCCGACCCTGCGCTCGCCCTCCGGCTTCGACCTCACGCCCCCCGACGAGTCGGAGCGGGCCCGGCTGGAGGCCGACCTGTCGGCGGAGGAGCGGCGGGTCCTGCTGGCGCACGGCACCGAGACGCCTTTCTGCGGCACCCTGCTCGGCGAGAAGCGGGCCGGCGTGTTCTGCTGCCGCGAGTGCGGCCTGCCGCTGTTCCGCAGCCGGACCAAGTTCGAGAGCGGCACCGGCTGGCCCAGCTTCACCGAGCCGGTCGATCCGACCCATGTGGAGGCGATCACCGACCGGTCCCACGGCATGGTCAGGACCGAGACGCGCTGCGCCCGCTGCGGCAGCCATCAGGGCCACGTCTTTCCGGACGGGCCGCCGCCGACGGGGCTGCGCTACTGCATTAATTCGGTGGCTCTGTCCTTCGTCGCCGAGGGAGAGCCTCTGCCCGACCCGCTCGGCCGCGGCGACGGGTCGGCCTGACCTTGGCCGCATTTGGGGCTAGGGTGGTCGCACCGCTGGAGACGACGCCATGCTGATTATCGCGCTGCTGACCGCCGTCGCCGTGGCCCCGTCGCCCATGCCGGGCGAGCCCGAGCCGGATGGCGTTGTCGCCACGGCGCCGGCCACGCCGCTGGTGCTGGACGGCGCCGCCGACCCGGTCGCCGCCGCGGTCGACGGCGCGCCCCAGGCCGTCCAGCCGCACGGGCTCAGCACCGACGAGCAGATCGCCCGCTGGTTGGCGGCCCGCTCGGCCGACACCGCGCGTTCCGACGAATCGCCGATCTGGCGCGACGACCGCCAGATGCACGGCGAGTTCACCGTCGGCGTCGGCACCGGCGGCTATCGCGACTACGGGGCCGCGGTGTCGCTGCCGCTCGGCGAGAGCGGCCGCCTGGATCTCAGCGTGCGGCAGGTCGAGAACGGTTACCCTTACGGCTATCGGTACGGCGCAGGCTACGAGCCGTGGTTCGACGACAGCGGCTATGCCTTCCCTGGCCAGCCGCAGCCGGGGGCGGCCTGGGAGTATGAACGGCGGCTGTCCCGCCCGGAGGGGCCGCCCGTTCGCCGGCCGCAGGTTCGTTCGCAGCAGTCCGCGGAAGAATGAAAAAGGCCCGATCCGCGGATCGGGCCTTTCCCGTCAGGGTCATGAGACGATGACCTGATCGGGTCAGACTTCGGGGCCGCAGTGACACGGGAGGTAGGTCTCGATGAAGTACGGCGTGACCTGTCCGGTTCGGTAAACGATCCGGTCGCAGTCGATATAGATCGTCCCAACTTCCTCGGTAAGCGTCGCGTCGGAATAGTAGGTGCGATCGACCTGCTGGGGACATACCTTCACCGTAGCGGACGCGACGGCGGTTGAGGTCATGGCCAGCGTCGCGACGGTGGCGGCGAACAACGCACGTTTCACAGGAGATCTCCTTTCGTGGTTGCATGGCGACAGTGATGCTAGAAAAGCGTGTGGTCAAGCCATGTCCAGAAGGGCGAAATCCTTCATCTGCCGCCTCGGTGCGCGCCTGAGAGGCGCGGTGGTTCTGGCATGGAGAAACAGAAAAAGGCCCGGTCAGCAGACCGGGCCTTTTGCTTTTCAGTGGTGCCGCCGGGCAGGATCGAACTGCCGACCTCAGCCTTACCAAGGATGCGCTCTACCACTGAGCTACGGCGGCGGTCACTGAGGAAGCGGCCCTATAGCCAACGGGGGACAACGGGGGAAGCCCCGAATTCGCCTGCTTGCGAAAAAGGTCTTCAGCGGGTCTGATCGGGGCATGGACGAGTCGAAGAGCCCCGCCCCGCTTCCGGACCTTCCCGCCAGCCTGCCGGATCCCCTGGCGCCGCCGGCGACGCCGGCCACCGAAAGGGCGCAGCGGCTGGCCAGCGCGCTGCGGGCCAATCTGAAGCGCCGCAAGGCCGCCGGCCGATCCGCGCCCGCCGCAAGACCGAGCAACTGAAAGTCATCGGCCGCACCGGTCGGACGGACTTTCGCAAGGCCCGTCGTCCGGGCTAGATAGCCGCCCCCCGGCGCCCGGACAGTCCGTCCCCGGCCGGCCTGTGAGACGACATGGACAGCATCGCCATCGAAGGCGGCGCCCGGCTGAACGGAACCATTCCGGTCAGCGGCGCCAAGAATTCCGCGCTCAAGCTGATGGCGGCGGCGATCCTGACCGACCAGCCGCTGCGCCTGACCAACATGCCGCGGCTGGCGGACACCAAATTTCTCGGCCGGCTGCTGCAGGAACTGGGCGTCGAGGTCACCGAGAACGGCCACGGCGGCGATCAGGAGACGCTGTTCCACGCCGCGCAGATTCGCTCGACCTTCGCGCCGTACGATCTGGTCCGGCAGATGCGGGCCAGCTTCAACGTGCTGGGGCCGCTGCTGGCGCGCACCGGAGAGGCAAAGGTGTCGCTGCCGGGCGGCTGCACCATCGGGGCGCGGCCGGTCGACCTGCACCTGCAGGCCCTGACCGCCATGGGCGTCGAAATCGAGCTGGACGAGGGCTATGTCATCGCCCGCGCGCCGAAGGGGCTGAAGGGGGCGGAGATCGAATTTCCGTTCGTCTCGGTCGGCGCCACCGAGCACGCCCTGCTGGCGGCGGTGCTGGCCGACGGGGTGACGGTGCTGAAGCGGGCGGCGCGGGAGCCGGAGATCGGCGATCTGGCCCGCTGCCTGATGGCCATGGGCGCCAGGGTCGAGGGGCTGGACACCGACGAGCTGGTGATCACCGGCGTGACGTCGCTGACCGGGACGGAGTGGCCGGTCATCGCCGACCGCATCGAGATGGGCTCCTACGCCGTGGCGGCGGCCATGGCCGGCGGCGAGGTGCGGCTGACGCGATCGCGGCCGGAGCTGATGCAGGCGCTCACCGAGAAGATGGTCGAGGCCGGGGTGGACATCGTCCCGACCGAGGACGGCGTGATCGTGCGGCGCGACCCGGCGGTGCGGCTGAAGGCGGTGAACGTGGCCACCGAGGTCTACCCCGGCTTCGCCACCGACCTGCAGGCGCAGTTCATGGCTCTGATGACCCTGGCCGACGGCGAGAGCGTCATCCACGAGAACATCTTCGAGAACCGCTTCATGCACGCCCCCGAGCTGGGCCGGCTGGGCGCGGACATCCATGTTCACAACGGCGAAGCGGTGGTGCGCGGCGTCGAGGCGCTGCACGGCGCCCAGGTCATGGCCACCGATCTGAGGGCCTCGGTCAGCCTGGTCATCGCCGGACTGGCGGCGGAGGGTGAGACCACGGTCGGTCGCGTGTATCATCTGGACCGCGGCTTCGAGCGTTTGGAGGAGAAGCTGGGCGCCTGCGGGGCCCGCATCCGCCGGATCAAGGGCGAGGATCATGAGCACTGAGGCGACCGCCGCCGACCCAGACGCCGCCCCGGGCGGCGCTACCACGGAGCCCCTGCGCCTGCTGGCCGAGGACGCCGACGACCTGCACATCATCTCGGCCGCGCTGCAGGACGCGATCCTGCGCCCGGTGGACATCGTCTGGGAGCCGTCGGCGAGGCGGGTGACCCTGGCGCTGAGCCGGTTCTGCTGGGAGTGCGGCGGGACGCGGGTGATGTCGGCGATGCAGTTCGGCGACGTCACGGCGGTCAAGAGCCGGCGGCTGCCGCGCGGGCCGGAACATGCGCTGGAGCTGCTGGCGATGGATTTCGAGCCCGGCGAGGCCCCGGGCGGCCGGGTGACGCTGATGTTCGCCGGCGGCGGCGACCTGCGCATCGAGGTCGAATGCCTCGACGCCATCCTGACCGACCTGTCCGAACGCTGGCCGGCGCGCATGGCGCCGACCCATCTGGCCGACGGGTCGGAGCCGGCGTGAGCGAGCATCGACTGTCCTCCGTCGACCTGGACGCGGCCACCCTTCCGGCGGCCACGGCCGAGATCGAGCACGAGCGCCGGGTGGCGATCTTCGACCTGATCGAGAAGAACAGCTTCGAGCCGGCGGGCGCGTCGGGCGGGCCCTACCGCCTGACCCTGTCGCTGGTGGATGGGCGCCTGGTCTTCGACATCGCAGGGCCCGGGTTCGCGCGGGCCCACGGCCTGTCCCTGAACCCGCTGAACAAGGTGGTGAAGGACTATATCGGCATCTGCGACAGCTATTACGAAGCGCTGCGGGGAGCCGACGCCGGCAAGATCGAGGCCGTCGACATGGGCCGGCGCGGGCTGCACAACGAGGGCGCCGAACTGCTGAAGGCCCGGCTGGAAGGCAAGATCGCCGTCGACCACGAGACCGCCCGGCGCCTGTTCACCCTGGTGACGGCGCTTTACCGGCGCTGAGGCGGCGCCTCGACTATCGCCGCGTTTTGGGGCATATGCCCGCACCTTCGACGCGCGCTCCGCCCGGCGTGCGGCGTATTCTGGTGTCCACCGGGCGTGGGAGGCCGCATGGCCAAGGAAGAACTGCTCGAGTTTCCCGGCGTCGTCAGCGAACTGCTGCCGAACGCGACGTTCCGCGTGACGCTCGAGAACGACCACGAGATCATCGCCCAC
>JAEYUE010000178.1 GCA_023433655.1 Pseudomonadota bacterium
CGGCGGCGCGTACGGCGCGGGCCCCGTCGGCGACGGGCGCCACCGTGGCCATGGGCATGGCCACCACGTTGCCGGCGGGAACCGGGGCGCGGCCGGCGGCGACCTGCGAGGCGGGCGGCGTCGAGCCCATCTCGGCCCGGCAGCGCACCTCGAGCCGGCGCGCCAGGCCGTCCAGGCCCAGCCACAGCTCGTTCATGCGGCGCAGGGCGTTCTTGCGCACCCAGTCGCGGGCGTAGGCGGTCGGAGTCACCAGGATCAACTGGCCGGCGCTGTCGGTGCGAACCGCCGAGGGAGCGATGTAGGAGCTGAAGGCGCCCTCGCCGATCTCGCTGCGCAGGCGACCCGCCGCCTCGGTCCAGATGCGATCCGGATCCGTCATGCTCGCCATCTGTGCGCCCCCCGCCATCTTCAGCCACCCAGCCAATTAAGAACCCATCACCGACGCCCTTCGAGCGGCCTGGATCGGGGACGACTTCTCCTGTCCGGTGCAGCTGGGGGCCGCCCGGGTGGGGTCATTCTCTCGATCAGACATCTCACGCCGACGCGAAACTGGTCCCGCGCCGTGTTCATCCGCAGGGGGATGGAAGTGCGTTAGCCCTTCAAACTTACGCCGGGCGCCGCGGTCGTCAACGCTGATTCGATTCGCCGAAGGCAGTTAAATTGTTTGACTCCGCTAAAGCCAAACGCCGTCAACGGAATCCTCGATTTCGCCACCGAGGCGAGCACGATTCAGGGCGGAGAAGCTTAGGAGCGCACGTGCAAACGGCGAGGGAGCCTTTGCGCCCTCGCCGTTGAAATTCTTCAGACTTACCATGACAGGCCTGTGAAAGCCCGTCCGGGATCGTTGTGTCAGGCAGCCGACATTTTCTTCAGCTGAGCCGCCAGACGCGACACCTTCCGCGACCCGGTGTTCTTGTGAACGACGCCCTTCGAGACGGCGCGCATCAGCTCGGACTGAGCCTCGACGAAGGCGGTCTTGGCGGCGCCCGCGTCACCGCCGGCGACGGCTTCCTGGAACTTGCGCAGGAAGGTCCGGACGCGCGTGCGGCGCGCCTTGTTCACTTCGGTGCGGGCGGCGATCTTGCGGATCGCCTTCTTGGCGCCGGGGTTGTTGGCCATCGGGTAAACCTATCGAACGGAAAACGCCGCGGAACACCGTCCACGGCGCGGAAAATCTCAAGAGCGCGGGCCTATAGCGGAAAGGCGGGGCGGGTTCAAGGCGAGTCTGCCGGGCCGGCGGAACGAAGGCGGCGCCCGGTGGGTTGGCTCTCTGGAAGGAGCCGCCATGTCCCAGCAACCGATGTCCACCGACGCCGATGTCGCCTCGCCGGCCTTCACCGACCGCGACCGGGTGGAGGGGGAACACGAGGCCGCCAGCGTCCGGGCCGTTCTGATCAACCGCCCGCGTCAGGAGCTGTACGACTTCTGGCGCGACTTCCGGAACCTGCCGACCTTCATGGAGAATGTGAAGTCGGTCGAGATCATGGAGTCGGGCCGCTCCAGCTGGATTGTCGCCGGCCCCGCCGGGGCGGACTTCGAACTGGTCAGCGAGATCACCGAGGAGCGGCCCGGCGAATACATCGGATGGCGGTCGCTGGAGGAAAGCGACATCGACCACGAAGGCTGGATCGAGTTCCGCGACAATCCCTTCGGGCGAGGAACAGAGGTCCGCGTCTTCGTCAGCTACGACCCCCCGGCGGGTCCCGTGGGCAAGGTCGTGGCCAAGGTGCTGCAGCGCGAGCCACGCATCCAGGCTCGCCGCGAACTGCGCCGCTTCAAGCAGCTGATGGAGACGGGCGAGATCCCGACCTCGAAGGCGCCCGACGCCGCGCCGCGCGCCGACCGGCATTTCTGATCCGATCCAACGAAAGAGAATTACATGCGCGCCCTGACCTGGCACGGAAAGCACAATGTCCAGGTGGACACCGTCCCCGATCCGCAGATCGTCAATCCGCGGGACGCCATCATCAAGATCACTTCCACGGCGATCTGCGGCTCGGACCTGCACCTTTACGACAGCATGATCCCGGGCATGTCCAACGGCGACATCCTCGGTCACGAGTTCATGGGCGTGGTCGAGGAGGTGGGGCCGCGGTCGACGCTCAAGGTCGGACAGAGAGTCGTGGTGCCCTTCGTCATCGCCTGCGGCAGCTGTTTCTTCTGCGGCAAGCAGCAGTACTCAGCCTGCGACAACTCCAATCCGGCCGACAAGTCCGACGCCTCCGAGATCGCCTTCGGCTATCCGGCCGCCGGGCTGTTCGGCTACTCGCACCTGACCGGCGGCTACGCCGGCGGCCAGGCCGAGTACGCCCGGGTGCCCTATTCCGACGTCGGGCCGCTGGTCGTGCCGGACGGGATCGAGGACGAGAAGGTGCTGTTCCTCACCGACATCTTCCCGACGGGCTGGATGGCGGCGGAGAATGCGGAAATTGAGCCCGGCGACACGGTCGCAGTCTGGGGCTGCGGCCCGGTCGGCCTGTTCACCATCAAGAGCGCCTTCCTGCAGGGGGCGGGGCGGGTCATCGCCATCGACCACCTGCCGCGGCGCCTGGAATTGGCGAAGAAGAACGGCGCCGAGGTGCTCAACTACCACGAGGTCAAGGTGCGTGAGGCGCTGATGGAGATGACGGCCGGCATCGGGCCGGACGCCTGCATCGACGCCGTCGGCATGGAGGCGCACGGCTTCGCGCCGGACAACATCATCGATGCGGTCAAGCAGGAGACCAAACTCGGCACCGACCGCCAGCACGTGCTGCGCGAGACCATAATGGCCTGCCGCAAGGGCGGGCGGGTGTCGGTGCCCGGCGTGTATGGCGGCATCGGCGACAAGCTGCCGATCGGGGCCTTCATGCAGAAGGGGCTGACCATCCGGACCGGCCAGACCCATGTGCAGAAATACCTGCCGCACCTGCTGGAGCTGATCGTGGAGGGGAAGGTCGACACCACCGACCTGATCAGCCACCGGCTGCCGCTCGAACAGGCGGCCGAGGGCTACCGCAACTTCCACGACAATCCGGACGAGTGGACCAAGGTGGTCCTGAAGCCGCACTGAACCAGGGAGATCAAGAATGCGCATCTATCGCGTGACCGTGGGCGTCGAAGGCGGCGAGACGCGGGTTCTCAAGGTGCCGTCGAAGACCGACGTCCAGGCGGCCGACGCCGCCGCGCCGCTGATGTCGGAAGGCGAAGCCATCCTGTCGATCCACGAGACCGACGACGCCTACCAGGAAGTCGACGAGGGCGCCCGGCCGCCGGGAACCCAGACCCATCCCGACCGGATCGTCTGACCCCTTGGCGGCGCGACAGACGCTTGGGATAGCGGCATTTGACATGGTTGCGTTACAATTGTAACGCTTGGGCTACTGCAATAGCGAGAGCCCCCGCATGACCGAGCGGATCGTGCCCACCGACGCCGAACTCGATGTTCTCAAGGCCTTCTGGCGCGATGGTCCCCTCAGTTCACGGGAAGTCCAGACGCGGATCGCGGATGGGCTGGCGTGGAGCTCGTCCACCACGCGCACCGTGCTGGAGCGGATGCGCGCCAAGGGGCTTCTCACGCGGCGCGAGGTGCATGGGGTGGCCGTCTATGCGCCGGCGCAGCCCAAGGTGGCCGTCATCGGCGGGCTGATGCAGCGGCTGGCGAACCTGCTCGAGGTCGACGGACCGGTGCCGGCGGCGGCCTTCTCAGGCAGCCAGCTCCTGAGCCAGGAGGATATCGAGGCGCTGGAGGCGGCGCTGGCCGACGATCGCGCAGACGGGGAGGACGCCTGATGGGGGCTCCCGCGCTTCTGACCCTGTCGCTTGTCCTGTCGGTCGGGGCGGCGGCCGGAGCATGGCTCGGCGGCCGCATGGTCGAGGCGCTGAGCGAGGATCCGGCCCTGCGCGACCGGCTGTGGGGGACGGTCCTGCTTCTGCCGGTCCTCCCGCCAGCGGTGGTCGCCCTGCTGTTGCTCACGCCCGCGCCGGTGCGCGAGATCGTCGCGGTCGCCTCGGCGACGCCGATGGCGTCCACCCTGGTCGAGGTCGGCCCCGCGCCTGCCGCGGCCAGCCAGGCTTTCGCGCCCGACCCGACGCTGACGATGATGGCGATACTGGCCGGCGCGGGCCTGCTGGCCGTATCGGGTCTGGTCCGGCTGGCCCTGGGCGCGCGGCGCGTGGCTCGCCTTATCGGCGGGCTGGAAGCGCCGGACCCCGGAACGTTGGAGCTGGTCCGTGAGGTCGCGGCCCGGCTGTCTGCACCGGCGCCGGATGTCGGCGTCAGCGCGGCCGTGGCGGAGCCCATGCTGGTCGGCGTCATGCGGCCCCGGCTGGTCCTGCCCGCCGGCCTGACCGGATCGGCGGAGCCTGATGTGGTGCGGGCCATGATCGCCCACGAGCTGGCGCACCTGAAGCGGGGAGACCACCGCGCCATCTGGGTCGAGGGGCTGCTTCTCGCCGTGCTGGCCTTCAACCCGCTGATGCCGGTGCTGCGCGACCGGAGGGCGGCCGCGCGTGAAGAGGTCTGCGACCGCCTCGCCCTCGCCGACGCCGCCCCGCCGACGCGCCGCGCCTACGCCGAGTCCCTGATCGGGGCCCTGCGCCGCCGCGCCGGCCCGCAGCCCCTGCCTGCTCTCAGCTTCACCGGCGCCGGAAGGAGAACCGCCATGCGTAGACTGAAGGCCGTAATGTGCCCCGCCGCCCCCGCCGGAGGCGCGGCTCGTCTGCTGGCGGCCGGCGGCGCCCTGGCTGTGGCCCTCGCGGCGGGCGCCGGCTCTCTTGCCATCGCTGGCGAGCGCGAGGCGGTGGTCCGCATCGCCGGGCCTGAGGCGGCTTCCGGAGCGGCGCCGAAGACGTCGCAGACGCGCCCCGATCCGGCGACGACCGCTCCCGGAGCGGTGGAGGCCGACGATCGGCAGGAGGCCGCCGAGGCCTTTTCGCGCCTTAATCCGGATCAGCAGACGCGTTTCCGCAACCCCACGGCCGTCGCCTACCGTGACATCTGTGCTTCCGCAGACGCGGCGGACGGCGGCTTCTGCGCCGGGGTGATGTTCTCGGTCCTGGGGAGGGCGCCTGGAAACGGCGTGTGCGCACCGGTGAGCACGAGCGGAGGTCCGGACCTGGACGCCTATGTCGAGCGCGGCAAGGCGGCGGTGGCCGGACTTCGTCCCGGCGCCAGGGAGGACGCCTACCGGTTTGCCGAACGGGCGCTGAGGCAGGCCCATCCCTGCGAAGCCGTCGCGCCGGATATGGCCGAGGCAGGGGCGACCGGGGTCGCAGCCCTCGCTGACGCCGCCGAACCGCCGGCCAAGGTCGAGGCGGCTCCCGTCTCCCTTTAGCCGATCTACCGCCCCCTGAACTCGGGCTTCCGCTTCTCGACGAAGGCGGACATGCCCTCCTTCTGGTCCTCGAAGGCGAACAGGGAGTGGAACAGGCGGCGCTCGAACTGGACGCCCTGGGTCAGGGTGGTCTCAAGCGCGGCGTTGACCATTTCCTTGTTGGCCATGACCGCGAGCAGGCTCTGGGCGGCGATCCTGGCGGCGATCTTGCGGACCTCGTCGAGGAGCTGGTCATGCGGCACGACGCGGCTGGCGAGTCCGGCGCGCTCGGCTTCGGCGGCGTCCATCATGCGGGCGGTCAACATCATGTCCATGGCCTTGGACTTGCCGACGAGGCGGGTCAGGCGCTGGGAGCCGCCGATGCCGGGGGCGACGCCGAGGTTGATCTCGGGCTGGCCGAATTTCGCCTTCTCGGAGGCGACGATGAAGTCGCACAGCATGGCCAGTTCGCAGCCGCCGCCGAGGGCGAAGCCGTTGA
>JAEYUE010000213.1 GCA_023433655.1 Pseudomonadota bacterium
TTCGCCGCCTGCCAGGCCGCCGTCCGCGACGAGGCCGTCACCCGGCTGCCGGGCGCGGCCCAGGTCGACTACGCCCTCAGCCGCGTGCCCTTCGTCGAGGCCTGACAGGGAAAGGGCCCGGCGGAGCGATCCGCCGGGCCCTCGCCGGTCAGTTGGTCGGGAAACCCCGCACCTTGAGCAGGGCCGCCACGTCCGGGTCGCGGCCGCGGAAGCGGCGGTAGGCCTCGCCGCGGTCGGACGAATTGCCTTCCGAGAGGATGATCGCCTTGTAGCGGGCGGCGATGTCCGGATTGAACACGTCGCCCGACTCCTCGAAATAGGCCCAGGTGTCGGCGTCCATGACCTCGGACCAGAGGTAGCTGTAGTAGCCGGCCGAGTAGGCGTCCGAGGTGAACAGGTGATTGAACTGCGGCAGGCGGTGCCGCATCACGATCTCCTTCGGCATGCCGTAGCGGGCGAGACTTTCCCGCTCGAAAGCGTCCGGATCCGTCGGCGGCGTCGCCCGCGTGTGCAGGTCCATGTCGACCAGGGCCGAGGACAGGTAGCTGACCGTGGCGTAGCCCTGGTTGAAGGTTTGCGAGGCCTCGATCTTGTCGACCAGCGCCTGCGGCATCGGCTGGCCGGTCTCGACATGCTTCATGTAGCCGTCGAGGATCGGCCGGCTCAGCACCCAGTGCTCGTGCACCTGCGAGGGGTACTCGACGTAGTCGCGCGGCGTGCCGCCGAGGCCCGGATAGGTGATCCGGTACGACAGATAGTGCAGGGCGTGGCCGAACTCGTGGAACAGGGTCTCGGCGTCGTCCAGCGAAATCAGGACCGGCTGGTCGCCCTCGGCCTTGATGAAGTTGTTGTTGTTCGAGGCCAGCACGTTCTTGACCCCGTCATAGGTCGAGTAGCCGCGGTAGCTGGTCATCCAGGCGCCCGAACGCTTGCCCGGACGGGCGTAGTCGTCGGCGTAGTAGAGGCCGGCGTGCTGGCCGTGGTCCTTGACCTCGTAGACCACCACGTCCGGATGCCAGACCGGCACGGCGCCGGCCGGCAGGCGCTCGAAGGTGAAGCCGTACAGCCGCTCGGCCATGTGGAAGGAGCCGGCGCGGACGTTGTTGAGTTCGAAGTAGGGCTTCAGCTCGTTCTGGTCGAGGTCGTACTTCTGCTTCCGGACCTTCTCGGCGTAGTACAGGTAGTCCCACGGCTCGATGTCGTGGCCGGCGATGGCGCGCATGTCGGCCACCTCTTCCGCCACCCGCGCCTTGGCCGGGGCCCAGACCCGCATCATCAGGTCCATGGCCGCCTCGGGCGTCTTCGCCATGGTGTCCTGCATCCGCCAGGCGGCGTGGTGCCGGAAGCCCAGCAGCTTCGCCCGCTCGGCGCGCAGCTTCACGATCTCGGCGATGATGGCGTTGGTGTCGTTGCCGTCGCCGTTGTCGCCGCGGTTGACGAACTTGCGCCACACCTGCTCGCGCAGGTCGCGGTCGTCGGCGAAGCTGAGGAAGGGATCCACGCTCGAGCGGGTGTTGACGATGACCCAGCCGTCGAGGTTGCGCGACCGGGCCGCGGCGGCGGCGGCCGCCTTGTTCGACGCCGGCATGCCGGCCATGCCGGCTTCGGTCGGGATGACCGTCCACGTCTTCTCGTCATTGACGACCTTCTGGGAGAAGGCGGTGAAGGCGTTGGACAGGGCGGTGTTGATCCGGCCCAGCTCGGCCTTGCCGGCGGCGTCCAGGGCCGCGCCGTTGCGGATGAAGGCGTCGCGGGTGCGTTCGGCGTAGCGGGTCTGTTCGGCCGTCAGACCCATCTCGCGCGCCTCGTCGGCGACCTTGCGGATGCGGGCGAACAGGGCCTCGTTGAAGATGATCTCGTCGCCGGCGGCGGAGAGCAGGGGCGACACCTCGGTGTCCACCGCCTGGTAGTCGTCCGAGCCGATGTTCTGGGTCATCACCCCAAAGATGCTGCTGGCGCGATCCAGCGGCTCGCCGGCCATCTGATACGGCACCAGGGTGTTGGCGAAGGTCGGGTCGTCGGCCTGGTTGGCGATGGCCGCGATCTCGGCCCGCTGCAGTTCGATGCCCTCGAGGATGGCCTCGCGCAGCTTCGGCGCGGTCACCTTGTCCCACGGCGGCACGCCCTGGTACGGCCCGGTCCACTCCTGCAGCAGTTCGGCCCTCGGCGTCTGGGCCGGCAGGACGGCGCGGCCGATGCGGGCGTCTTCGGCGAGTGACGACGGCGTCTGGCCGGTCCCGCCGGCGCCCATGTCCATGCCGTTGGCCGCGCAGCCCGACAGGGCCATGAAGCTCCCTCCGGCGATGAGTAGGTGTCGTCTGTGCATATGAAGCTCCGTGCCTGGCGAACGTTCCGGTGAGGACTACCTAGGCCCTCCCGGGCCTGACTGTCACCTGAACGGGCTGTAATGCTCGGGCGTGGACGCAGCCAAGCCATGCGTCTAAAGCGCGCGCCATGGCGATAGGCGTATTCGACTCCGGCGTAGGCGGCCTGACGGTGCACCGCGAACTGACGCGGCGGTTCCCGGACGCCGACTTCATCTATCTGGCCGACCAGGCCAACGCCCCCTACGGCGGGCGCGGCGGCGAGGAGATTGTCGAGCTGACCCGGGCCGGCTGCGAACGTCTGTTCGAGGCGGGCGCCAACCTGATCGTGCTGGCCTGCAACACCGCCAGCGCCATCGCCCTGCGCCGCCTGCAGCAGACCTGGGCGCCGTCCCTGCGCGAGCGCTACGGCCGTCCGGTCAACATTCTCGGCATCATCGTGCCGACCATCGAGGCGGCGACGGGGCATCCGTGGAGCTACGAGGCCGAACGCGATCGGCTGGAAGGGGAGAAGAAGGAGGCGATCGAGATCACCGGCGTCTTCTGCACCGCCGCCACGGCGATGAGCCGCGTTTACGAGATCGAGATCGACAAGCGGCGCGAGGATCTGGCGGTGTTCTCGGAGGCCTGTCCGGGGCTTGCGGGGCTGATCGAGCTGGGCGCCCCGGCCGGGGAGCTGAAGGTGGTGGTCAACGACCACGTCGACGCCCTGCGCCGCCGCATCGGCCGGCACCCGGACAAGGCCATCCTCGGCTGCACCCACTACGAGATCGTCGCCGACCTGTTCGCCGCCGCCCTGCCGCCCGGCACGCCGCTGATCCATCAGCCGACCGCCGTGGCCGAGGCGTTGGAGCGCTACTTCAAGCGTCACCCGGAGTACGCCCTGGGCGGCTCGGGCCGGCGCGACTTCCTGACCACGGGCAAGCCGGGGCCTCAGTCGGAGCTGGTCAGCCAGTTCTGGGGCGCGCCGCTGACCTTCACGGCGGCTTGACCCGAAGCGGCTTGACGCCGGCCGGCCGCCGGGCGCGGATGCGCACCGGGAGGACCACCAGATGAACCGACTGTCGCTCGCCCTGTTCGGCCTCGCCCTTTCGGCCGGCGCCGCGTCCGCCGAGGTCACGGACCGTTCCGAGAACGGCTTCACCCTGAGCTACGAGCGCGTCGTCGCCGCCTCACCGGAAGCGGTGCTGACTGCTGTCGGCGACCCCGCGGCGTGGTGGAGCGACGCCCACACCTATTCCGGCGACGCCGCCAATATCACGGTCGATCTGCGCCCCGGCGGCTGCTGGTGCGAGGCCCTGCCCGGCGGCGGGGTCAAGCACGGCGAGGCGGTGATGGTGTGGCCGGAGCAGCGGATGGTGCGTTTCGACGCCCCGTTCGGGCCGCTGCAATCGATCGGAGCCGACGCCGTCCTGACCATGAGCTGGGCCGATGCGGAAGGCGGCGGCCGGGTGCTGAAGTGGACCTTCGCCGTCGCCGGACCGGGAGCCGGGGCGATGGCTGACCCGGTGGACGCGGTGATGGCCGAGCAGTTCGGCCGGCTGGCCGATCATCTCGGCGGCGGCTGACCTCAGCCCGCCAGCGCCGCTTCCGAGGCCACGATCCGGCTGGCGGCGTGAACCACCGCGCCGATGCGCAGGGCGGCCTGGACCTGGGTCGCCGGCACGCCGTGCTTGCGCAGCTCGCCCTCGTGGGCGTCGAGGCAGGCGCCGCAGCCGTTGATCGCCGAGACCGCCGTCGACCACAGTTCGAAGTCCAGCTTCTCGACGCCGGGATTGGCGATGACGTTCATGCGCAGCCGGGCGGGGATGGTCGTGTACTCGCTGTTCTTCATCAGGTGCAGCGAGCGGTAGTAGATGTTGTTCATGCCCATGATGGCGGCGGCCGATTTGGCGGCGTTCAGCGCCTCGGGCGACAGTACGGCGGCGGCCTGGGCCTCGATCGCCCGCACCACTTGGGCCACGCCCACCGCATGCGCCGAGGCGAGGAAGCAGCCCCACTTCTGCTGGTCGTTCAGCACCGTCTCGGAGGCGAGCGAGCCGAGGTTCAGCGAAATGTCCTTGGCGTAGGCGGGGATGAGGTCGCGCAGCGTATCGATCGACATGGGAGGTCCTGGAAAATCTGATCTGGATGCAAAACAGGCGGCGACCGGGGCCGCCGCCTGCTTCCGGTTCAGCAAAACCGGTCAGCTTACGCCGCGAGCGTCTCGCCGCCCACCGGGCGGTTGCAGGCGCACAGCTCGTCGGTCTGCAGGGCGTCGACGACGCGCAGGGTGTCCGCCGGCGCACGGCCGACGTTCAGGTTGGTGACATAGACGTGCTGGATGACGTTGTGCGGGTCGACCACAAAGGTGGCGCGCAGGGCGACGCCCTCTTCCTCGTCGAGGACGCCGAGCGCGCGGGCCAGCTTGCCGCCGTTGTCGGCGAACTGCCAGATCGGCAGCTTGTTCAGATCGGCGTGGTCACGCCGCCAGGCCAGCTTGGTGAACTCGTTGTCGGTGGAGCCGCCGAGCACGACGGTGTCGCGGTCCTCGAACTCCTTTCCGAGCTTGGCGAACTCGGCGATCTCGGTCGGGCACACGAAGGTGAAGTCCTTCGGGTAGAAGAAGATGACCTTCCACTTGCCCTCGAAGCTCTTCTCGGTGACCGCCTCGAAGGCCGAGACGCCGTTCTCCTCGTGGCTGTTGAAGCCCGGCTTGACGCCGATGATCTTGAACTCAGGCAGTTTCTGACCGACGCCCAGCATCGCTGTTCTCCTCGAACGGTTTTCTGA
>JAEYUE010000224.1 GCA_023433655.1 Pseudomonadota bacterium
CGCCAACGCCCCGCACATCCCGGTGCATCTGGGCTCGATGGGCGAGAGCATCCGCACGGTGATCGGCTCGCGCGGCGACCAGCGGGACGGCCGCGGCATGAAGCCCGGCGACGTCTACATGCTGAACGCCCCCTACAACGGCGGCACCCACCTGCCGGACATCACCGTCATCCTGCCCGTCTTCCTCGAAGACGACCCCGCGCCCGCCTTCTTCGTCGCGGCGCGCGGCCACCATGCCGACGTCGGCGGGATCACGCCGGGCTCGATGCCGCCGGGTTCGCGCACGGTCGAGGACGAGGGTGTCCTGATCGACGACTTCCTGCTGGTCGACGCCGGCGCGCTGCGCGAGGCGGAGACCCGGGCCCTGTTCGCTTCGGGGCCGCACCCCTCGCGCAACGTCGACCAGAACCTCGCCGACCTGAAGGCCCAGATCGCCGCCTGCGCCCGCGGCGCCGACGAGCTGGCGCGCATGGTCGGAGAGTTCGGCCGGCCGGCGGTCGAGGCCTACATGGGCCACGTCCAGGCCAACGCCGAAGAGGCGGTGCGCCGGGCTATCGCCGCCCTGAAACCCGGATCCTTCGCCCTTGAAATGGACGACGGCGCCGTCATCCGCGTGCGCATCGACGTCGACCCGGCGACCCGCGGCGCCGTGGTCGACTTCACCGGGACCAGCGAGCAGCGGCCCAACAACTTCAACGCCCCCCTGTCGATCACCCGCGCCGCGACCCTCTACGTCTTCCGCACCCTCGTCGACGACGCCATTCCCCTGAACGAGGGCTGCCTCAAGCCGATCCGGCTGATCGTGCCCGAAGGCTCCATGCTCAACCCGCGCTACCCGGCGGCGGTGGTGGCCGGCAACGTCGAGACCAGCCAGGCCGTGGTCGACGCCCTCTACGGCGCGCTTGGCGTGCTCGCCGCCAGCCAGGGGACGATGAACAACTTCACCTTCGGCGACGCGACCCGCCAGTACTACGAGACCATCGCCGGCGGCTCCGGCGCCGGGCCCGACTTCGACGGAACGGCCGCAGTCCAGACCCACATGACCAACAGCCGCCTCACCGACCCCGAGGTGCTGGAGACCCGCTTCCCGGTGCTGCTCGAGGAGTTCTCCATCCGCCGCGGCTCGGGCGGCGCCGGCCGGCGCCGGGGCGGCGACGGGGCGGTGCGGCGGATGCGCTTCCTCAAGCCGATGACCGCGGCCATCCTGTCCAACCGCCGCCGCGTCCCGCCGTTCGGCGTCGACGGCGGCGAGGCGGGCGCGCCGGGCGTCAACCGCGTCGAGCGGGCGGACGGTTCGACGGAGACGCTCGGCTCAACGGCCGAGGTGGCGATGGAGCCAGGCGACGTGTTCGTCATCGAAACGCCCGGCGGCGGAGGGTTCGGGACGGCCTGAGGGCTTTCGCGGCGCTGCAAACCGCGCAACTCTCGCGCGGGAACGGAGGGGATCGTCGCATGTGGGTTCTGCTGGGCATCGCCGTGCTGGTCGGCGGCTTCGTGGCGCGGCTCAATCCGCTGGCGGTGATCCTCGCCGCCGCCGTGGTCACCGGCGTCGCCGCCGCCTACGCGCCGGGTGTCAGCCCCGCCGGACTGTGGACGGCCGCGCTCGACACCATCTCGGCCTTCGGCAAGGCCTTCAACGATTACCGCTACATCAGCGTCATCTGGCTGGTCCTGCCCTTGATCGGGCTGCTCGAACGGTACGGCCTGCAGGAGCGGGCGCGCATCCTGATCTCCAAGGCGCGCGGGGCGACCACCGGGCGCATCCTGCTGGCCTACTTCGTCCTTCGGCAGATCAGCGCCGCGCTGGGCCAGACCAAGCTGGGCGGCCATCCGCAGATGGTCCGGCCCCTGATCGCGCCCATGGCCGAGGCGGCGGCCGAGGCCCGGCACGGGGACCTGCCGGACGCCGTCCGTTACCGGGTCCGCGCCCACGCCGCGGCGGTCGACAACATCGCCCTGTTCTTCGGCGAGGACATCTTCATCGCCATCGCCTCCATCCTGCTGATCAAGGGCTTCCTCGAGGCCAACGGCATCCTCGTCGAGCCGCTGCAGCTATCGGTCTGGGCCATCCCGACCGCCATCGCCGCCTTGGCGGTGCACGGAACCCGGCTGGTCCTGCTCGATCGTTCGCTGGCCCGGCAGGTCGCCGCCGGGGAGACCGGCCGATGATCACCCTGCAATGGCTCTACATCTTCGCCGGCCTGACCTTCCTCGCCTTCGCCCTGCTCAGCGCCGGCGACCAGGCCAATCAAAAGCGACTGGGCAACACCGCCTTCTGGGGCCTGCTCGCGGTCAGCTTCCTGTTCGGATCGTACCTGTCCGATCTCGCCAACGGCCTGCTGGTCGTGGCCCTGGCGGTGATCGCCGGCTTCAAATGGCTTGGTCAGGGACGACCGGCCACCACCACCGCCGAGGAACGGCAGTCCAGCGCCGAGCGGCGCGGCGACTGGCTGTTCGTCCCCGCCTTGCTGATCCCGGCGGTGGCCCTGCTGGGCGCACTTGTGCTCGACAAGACCGTCCTCTTCGGCGTCCCCTTGTTCGGGCCGGAGCAGCCGACCCTGATCGCCCTCGGCCTCGGGGTGGCCGCCGGTCTGGCGCTGGCCATGGCCTGGCTGCGGCCGCCGGTCCTGGCCCCGCTGCAGGAGGGCCGCCGGCTTATGGACGCGGTCGGCTGGGCCGGCGTCCTGCCGCAGATGCTCGCCTCCCTCGGCGCCGTCTTCGTCCTGGGCGGTGTCGGCGACCGCATCGGCGACCTGTTTTCCACATATCTGCCGCTCGACCACCGGCTGTTGGCCGTAATCGCCTATTGCGTCGGCATGGCCCTGTTCACCTTCATCATGGGCAACGCCTTCGCCGCCTTCCCCGTGATGACCGCCGCCGTTGGCCTGCCGCTGGTGGTCAACCAGTTCGGCGGCAACCCGGCCATCGTCTGCGCCATCGGCATGCTGGCCGGCTTCTGCGGCACCCTGACCACGCCCATGGCGGCGAACTTCAACGTCGTCCCCGCCGCCCTGCTGGACCTGCCCGACCGGGAAGCGCCCTTCAACGGCGTGATCCGGGTGCAGATCCCGACCGCCGCCCTGGTCCTGATGATCAACATCGTCCTGATGTATTTCCTCGCCTTCCGGTTCTGACCGCATGCCGAAGCTCGACCCCGCCCTCGCCTCGCGCTTCGCCGCCGCCGCCCTCGGCCACGTGACGCGCGAGTATCCGAACAAGCTGGACCACGTCATGGGCGGACCGGGCGACGTGCGCGGCCCGCGCGAGCTGCACCCGGTGTTCTTCGGCAGCTTCGACTGGCACTCGTGCGTGCACGGCTGGTGGACCCTGTTCACCCTGCTGCGCCTGCACCCTGACCTGCCCGAGGCGTCGCGCATCCGGGCGCTGGCCGACGAACTGTTCACCGGCGCCCACGTCGCCGCCGAGCTCGCCTATCTCCAGCGCCCCGAGAGCCGCGGCTTCGAGCGTCCCTACGGCTGGGGCTGGCTGCTGATGCTGGCGGCCGAGATGGACCGCCACGCCGACCCCGACGGCCGCCGCCGCGCCTCGGCCCTTCGCCCGCTGGCCCTCGCCTTCGCCGACCGCTTCAGGGTCTTCCTTCCGCTGGCCGCCTACCCGGTGCGGGTCGGGACCCACTACAACACCGCCTTCGCCCTGCGCCTGACCCTCGACTGGGCCGACGCCAACGATTCCGGTCTCGCCGTCCTGTGCCGCGACATGGCCCGCGCCTGGCACGCCGGCGACCGCGACTGCCAGGCCTGGGAGCCGTCGCAGGACGAATTCCTCTCCCCCGCCCTGATGGAGGCGGCGCTGATGCGCCGGGCCCTGCCGGGGGCGGAGTTCCGCGACTGGTTCGACGCCTTCCTGCCCCGCCTCGCCGACCGGCAGCCCGCCACCCTCTTCCATCCCGTCAGCGTCAGCGACCGCTCCGACGGCAAGATCGCCCATCTCGACGGCCTCAACCTCAGCCGCGCCTGGTGCTGGCGCGAGCTCGCCGCCGCCCTGCCCGCCGCGGACCCCCGAGCCGCTGCGGCGCGACAGGCCGCGCAGACCCACCTCGGCGCCGCCCTGCCCCATGTCACCGGCGACTACATGGGGGAGCACTGGCTCGCCAGCTTCGCCCTGCTGGCCCTGATGGCGGGCTAGAGGTCTCCGGCCCCGGCGCGGTTGCGGACCAGGTCCTCGACCACCGCCGGATCGGCAAGGGTCGAGGTGTCCCCCAGCGCCCCGACTTCGTTTTCGGCGATCTTCCGCAGGATGCGCCGCATGATCTTGCCCGAGCGGGTCTTGGGCAGGCCGGGCGCCCACTGGATCACGTCGGGCGCCGCGATCGGGCCGATCTCGCTGCGCACCAGTCCGACCAGGTCGCGGCGCAGCTCCTCCGACGGCTCTATCCCCGCGGTCAGCGTCACATAGGCGTAGATGCCCTGGCCCTTGATGTCGTGCGGGAAGCCGACCACCGCCGCCTCGGCCACAGCCTCATGCAGCACCAGCGCGCTCTCCACCTCGGCCGTGCCCATGCGGTGGCCGGAGACGTTGATAACGTCGTCGACCCGACCGGTGATCCAGTAATAGCCGTCCTCGTCGCGCCGACAGCCATCGCCGGTGAAATATCGGCCGGGATAGGCGCTGAAATAGGTGTCGAAGAAGCGCTGATGGTCGCCCCAGACGGTGCGCATCTGTCCCGGCCAGCTGTCGGTGATGCACAGGTTGCCCGAGGTCGCGCCCTCCAGCACCTCGCCGTCGGCGTCGACCAGCTGCAGTTCCACCCCCGGCAGCGGCCTGGTCGCCGAGCCCGGCTTGAGATCCGTCGCCCCCGGCAGGGGCGAGACCAGCACGCCGCCCGTCTCGGTCTGCCACCAGGTGTCGACGATCGGGCAGAGCCCCTCGCCAACCACCTCGTGGTACCAGCGCCACGCCTCCGGATTGATCGGCTCGCCGACCGTGCCCAGCAGCCGCAGGCTCTTGCGGCTGGTCGCCTTCACCGGCCCGTCGCCTTCGCGCATCAGCGCGCGCAGCGCCGTCGGCGCAGTGTAGAAGATCTCGACCTTGTGCTTGTCCACCACCTGCCAGAAGCGGCTGTGGTCCGGATAGTTGGGCACGCCCTCGAACATCAGCGTCGTCGCGCCATTGGCCAGCGGCCCGTAGACGCAATAGCTGTGGCCGGTCACCCAGCCCACGTCGGCGGTGCACCAGAACACCTCGCCCGGCCGGTAGTCGAACACCAGTTCGTGCGTCCACGCCGCCCAGAACAGATAGCCGCCGGTGGTGTGCAGCACCCCCTTGGGCTTCCCGGTCGAGCCCGAGGTGTAGAGGATGAACAGCGGGTCCTCGGCGTTCATCGGCTCGCACGGACAGTCGTCGCCGACGCCGTGCTTGGCCTCGCCATAGCGCACGTCGCGCCCCTCGACGATCGGGATGGCGGCGTTGGTGTGCGAGACGACCAGCACCTTCTCGACGATGCTCCCCGCGCCCTTCTCCAGCGCCGCGTCGACATTGGCCTTCAGCGGCACCCGCTTGCCGCCGCGCAGCCCCTCATCGGCGGTGATCACCACCTTCGAGCCGCAGTCCTCGATCCGCCCGCACAGGCTCTCGGGCGAGAAGCCGCCGAACACCACCGAATGGATCGCCCCGATCCGCGCGCAGGCCAGCATGGCCACGGCCGCAGCGGGGATCATCGGCAGGTAGATCGTCACCCGGTCGCCCTTGCCCACGCCCAGCGTCTTCAGGACATTGGCCATGCGGCAGACCTCGGCATGCAACTCGCGGTACGACAGCTTGCCGGACTGGGCCGGGTCATCGCCTTCCCAGATGATCGCCGTCTCGTCGCCGCGCGTCTCCAGGTGCCGGTCCAGGCAGTTCCAGGCGACATTCAGCACCCCGTCCTCGAACCAGCGGATGCGAAAGTCCGCCCGGTCGAACGACACGTCCTTGATCTTCGTCGGGGCCGAGACCCAGTCCAGCCGTCGCGCCTGCTCGCTCCAGAAGGCCTCAGGCGTCTCGCGCGCCGCCGCCCGGGCGGCGGCGTAGCCGGCGGCGTTCATCCGCGCCCTCTGCGCCCATTCGGAAGGGACGGGATAGACCTCGATGTGCTCGCTCATGCCCGGATGCTGCCCCCGCCGGCCATCCCGGTCAACGCGGCGGCCGGGCCGTCAGGCGAAGATCGCCGCCGGCATGGCCCCGACCACGGCGGCCGTCATCAGCGTAGCGAGGAAGCCGGCGAACAGCGCCTTCCACACCATGCCCAGCACCTCCTCGCGCCGCTCGGGCATCAGCACGCTCAGGCCCGTCACCGTGATCCCCACCGAGCCGATGTTGGCGAAGCCGCACAGGGCATAGGTCATCAGCATCCGGGTCCGCTCGCTCATCTCGGCGACCGGAACCTTGCCCAACTCGATGAAGGCGACGAACTCGGTCAGGGTCAGCTTGACCCCCAGCAGCCAGCCGGCCTTGCCCGCCTCCGACCACTCAACCCCCGTCAGCCAGGCCACCGGCATGAACAGCCAGCCCAGCACCCGTTCCACCGTCACCGGCCCGTCGAACAGCCACAGGCCGCCCAGCATGACGTTGGCCAGCGCCACCAGCGCCACGAAGACGATCAACACCGCCGAGATGTTCAGCACCACCATCAGGCCGTCGGCCGTGCCCTTGACGATGGCGTCCACCGCGCTGTCGTACTTCAGGGCGGAATC
Source organism: Pseudomonadota bacterium (assembly GCA_023433655.1). GTDB lineage: Bacteria > Pseudomonadota > Alphaproteobacteria > Caulobacterales > Caulobacteraceae > Brevundimonas. The sequence continues at coordinate 6,693 of JAEYUE010000224.1, forward strand.
GTAGTCGGCATGCGCCCCGCCTTCGCCGGGCCTTTCCGGGATCATGATCCGCGCCAGCAGGATGCCCGCCGGCGCCGAAACGATCGAGGCCACCAGCACATGGCCGGCCGCATCCGGCAGCACCGGCGCCAGGATGGCCGCATAGGCCACCATGGTCGAACCGGCCACGGTCGCCAGCCCGACCACCATCAGCAGGAACAGCTCCGACCGGGTCAGCTTGTCCAGATAGGCCCGGATCACGATCGGGCTCTCGATCATGCCGAGGAAGATGTTCGCCGCCACCGCCAGCGCCGAGGCCCCGCCCAGCCCCATGGTGCGCTGGAACAGGAGGCCGAAGCCGTGGGTGATCCACTTCAGCACCTTCCAGTGCCACAGCAGGGCCGACAGGGCCGAGATCACCAGGATCAGCGGCAGCACCTGGAAGGCGAAGGTGAACAGCGCGCCTTCGTTCTGCACCGCATAGGGCTGGTCGCCCCCGGCCAGATAGCCGAACACGAACTGCGTCCCGCGCTGCGTCGCCGCATTCAACCCGTCGACCGCCCCGGTGATCGCGGCCAGCACCGCCTGCGACCCGGGAATGGCGAATAGCCCCAGCACCAGCCCCGCCTGCACCGCTACCGCCCCCAGCGCCCGCTTCCACGGAAAGGCCCGCCGGTTCTCGGACAGCGCCCAGCAGACGGCGACGACCACGACCAGCCCGAACAGGCTCTGGAGGTTCAGCAGGTTGAACATGAAGGCTCCCCTGTCCGGAACTCCCCGCCGGACGAACGGCCGTTGAACGCCACGCCGCGGCGTCTGGCAAGCGCCCGCTTCGACGCCCCCGCCAAGCTTCCGCCATGATGCGGTCGCCTCATCACGGAACCGTGATCATCAGCGTGCAGGGAGAGCAGACATGCGTCGGACCATGACAGCGGGCCTCGGACTCGCGGCGGCGACCCTCGCCGCCTGCAGCCCGGCGGGCGAACAGCGCCCCTACGCCGAAGACACGGCCAATGTGGAGATGATCCTGCCGCCGACGCCGACTGTCGCGCCCGCGGCTCCTGCCGAGGCCCCGGCCGCCGCAGCGGACGCGCCCCCCGCCTCGCCCCCCGCCTTGGGGGCGCCTTCCGGGGCCGGAGCTCCGC
>JAEYUE010000252.1 GCA_023433655.1 Pseudomonadota bacterium
CAAGCCAACATATGGGGCGCAGATGGCTAACGAGCCGTCAACGGGGTTGACGATCACTTTCTGGGCGAATCGCCTTCAAGGCGGGGGATGAGCCTGTGGACAGGCCGTGACGACGGCATGTCACGGGACTGGCCGGGGCGCGGGAATTTCGATCACGAACGCGTGAGGGGAACGTCCCGCAAGCGGGACCGTTTGGCGGCGATGACATCTCAGCAACTGCTCGCCTTCGGCCGCCGCGCCCTGCGCATCGCGCGGACGGAGATCGCCGCCGTCAGCGCCCTGTTCATCGTGGCCGTGGGCGTGATGAGTTTCGTCGAGATCGCCGACGACATGACCGAGGCGGACGGCCGGGCCTTCGATACAGCGGTGCTGGAGGCGCTGCGGCCCGAGGCGCGGCCCGACGACCCGTGGGGGCCGCCGTGGCTGGAGGAGGCGGCGATGGACCTGACGGCGCTGGGCGGCATCGCCGTGCTGACCCTGTTCGCCCTGGCGGTGACCGGCTTCCTGATCCTGCAGCGCAAGCGGCTGTCGGCCCTGCTGCTGGTGCTGGGCCTGGCCGGCGGGGTGGCGCTGAGCGAGGGGCTGAAGGCCCTGTTCGGACGCGAGCGGCCCCCGCAGGAGCTGCAGGCGGTGGAGACGCTGAACGCCAGCTTCCCCTCGGGGCACAGCCTGCTGTCAGCGGTCTTCTATCTGAGCATCGGGGTGATGCTGACCCGCGCCTTCCGGCAGCGGCGTTTCAAGGCCTACATCATCGGGGTGGCGGTGCTGCTGACCCTGATCGTTGGGCTGACGCGGATCTATCTGGCGGCGCACTGGGCCACCGACGTGCTGGCCGGCTGGAGCGTCGGCGCGGCCTGGGCCATGGCGCTGTGGCTGGTCGCCTACGCGGTGCAGCGCCGGCAGCAGGGGCATCCGGAGGACCCGCATGTGCTGCCGGTGGACGAGGGATAGGCAGCGGGCAGCCTCAGCCCGCCCCGAACTCCAGATCCTTGCGGGCCGAGATGATGGTGACGATGAAGCCGGCGAGGACGTCGAGCATGACCATGGTCACGATCAGGAAGAAGGTCGAGGTGGCGAAGCCCTTGATCAGCAGGAACTCGACCAGGCAGGCCACGAACAGGATCATCGACAGGGCGTGATTGACGATGGCGACCTTCTGGCTGGAGGTCGACTTGAGCAGTTCGAAGAACAGCAGGATCAGGGCCAGGAACAGGATCATGTCGCCGACCCCGACGCTCCAGCCGGCGCCCGAGGCCATGGGGATGGTGAAGAGGACATCGCGCAGGGCGCTGTCGGTGCCGACCACGCCGGATCCGCCGAAAAGGCCGGTCAGGACGACGATGTTGTACAGCACGACCGGGATGACGAGCAGCGGCAGGGCGATCAGCATGGCGACGGCTCCATGGATAACGGCGGCCCATTACGGCCGCGCTTGTTAACGATGAATACCCCTGTTCGCTCCGTACCGCTACGGTCGCTCGCCCGACGGGCGAAGGCTCAGAATTCGGTGACCCCGCCGGGGCGTCGCGAGCGCGACTTCAGCCACATGACGCCGAGCAGGTCGGACAGGGAGGCGATCAGCCGACCCCAGTTGGTGTATTTCGAGCGGCCGGTCTCGCGGTGGCGGTGGTCGACCTCGAGATAGCGGTTCTCGTAGCCCTCGCGGATCATCAGCGCCGGCAGGTAGCGGTGGACGTGATCGAAATAGGGCAGGCGCAGGAAGACGTCGCGGCGGAAGGCCTTGAGCCCGCAGCCGGTGTCGTCGGCGTCGTCGGACAGCAGGCGCTTGCGGATGCGGTTGGCCCAGCGCGAGGCCCAGCGCTTGGCCCCGGTGTCCTGCCGTTTGGCGCGCACGCCGCCGACGAGGGCGACCTGGGGCGGGGAGTCGGCCAGCAGGTCGGCGAGGCGCGGCGCGTCGGCGGGCGGGTTCTGGCCGTCGCCGTCGAGGGTGACGACGATCGGGGCGCGGGCCGCCAGCACGCCCGTGCGCACCGCCCGGCTCTGGCCGGCGTTGGACGCGTGGCCGAGCACGCGCAGGGCCGGCAGCTCGGCCATCAGGGCGCGCAGCTCGGCGAGGGTGCCGTCCCGCGAGGCGTCGTCGACGAAGATCATCTCGTAGGACCGGCCGGTGAAGGCGGCGGCGATCTCGCGCGCCAGGGGGCCGGCCGCGCCCTCCTCGTCATGGACGGGGACGACGACGGAGATGTCGGGGGTCGGCTCGCTCATGCAGGCTGTCTAGCGGGTTTCGCGGGGCGGGGGGAGGGACGGCTGACGCGCGCCGCGGCGGCGTGTTAGGAAACCGGCCATGATGCGCCCCGACCTCGACCGATTCATCGCCGGCTGGCGGGGCCCGCTGATGGCCGCCCTCGTCGCCCTGCTGGCCGGCCTGCCGGTGCTGGCCCTGCTGCCGCCGCTGGACCGGGACGAGAGCCGCTACGCCCAGGCGACGTCGCAGATGCTGGAGAGCGGCGACTATGTCGACATCCGCTTCCAGGACGAGCCGCGCTGGAAGAAGCCGGTCGGCATCTACTGGATGCAGGCGGCGGCGGTGGCCGTGACCTCCAGCGTCGAGAACCGCGACATCCAGGCCTACCGCATCCCGTCGATCCTCGGGGCCATGCTGGCGGCGGCGGCGGCGGCCTGGGCCGGCGGGGCGATGTTCGGGCGGCGCGCCGGCTTCCTCGCCGGGGCCATGCTGGGGGCCAGCTTCCTGCTGTCGACCGAGGCCGGCATCGCCAAGACCGACGCCATGCTGTGCGGGGCGGTGACCCTGGCCATGGCGGCGCTGGCGCGGATCTATCTGGCCACGCGGGCCGGCGAGGCGCCGAGGCGGCCGCACAAGCTGCTGTTCTGGCTGGGGCTGGGGCTGTCGATCCTGATCAAGGGGCCGATCGGCCTGATCGTCGTGGTCCCGGCCATACTGCTGCTGTCGCTGTGGGACCGGAACGTGAAGTGGCTGGCCCGGCTGGGCTGGGGCTGGGGCCTGCCGCTGATGGCGCTGATCGTCGGGCCGTGGGCCATCGCCATCACCATCGCCACCGACGGCGGCTTCTGGCGCGAGGCCATCGCCGGCGACCTGGCGCCCAAGATCGCCGGGGGGCACGAGAGCCACGGGGCGCCGCCGGGCTATTATCTGCTGGGCGCGCTGGTGATGTTCTTCCCGGCCACCCTGATGCTGCCCGCGGCCCTGTCGACGGCGTGGAGCCGGCGGGCCGAGCCGGCGGTGCGCTTTCTGGTCTGCTGGCTGGTTCCGGCGTGGATTATCTTCGAGGCGACCCCGACCAAGCTGGTGCACTACACCCTGCCGACCTACGGGGCCCTGGCCCTGCTGGCGGCGGCGGCGCTGACGCGGCCGATCGGCAACGTCTCGCGCTACGCAGGGGCGGCGCTGTCGGTGCTGGCGGGGCTCGCGCTCGTGGCGATCACCGTCTACGGCCTGACCGAGTTCGGGCGATCGACGGCCCAGACCTGGACGACCATCACCATCGTCTTCGCGGCCCTCGCGGCGCTGATCGGGGCCTTCCTGCTGCTGCACCGGGCGGCGGTGACGGCGGTGGTCGTCGCCGTGGCCCTCGGGGTGGTCGCCCACGCGGGGTTGGCCGGGACGATCCGGCAGCTGCGGCCGCTGGCCATAGCGCCACAGCTGCAGCAGGTGCTGGAGCGCGCCGACCTGCACCCGCGTCAGGGTCGGCCGGGGCCGGTGGCCATCACCGGCTTTCATGAGCCGAGCTTCGTCTTCCTGACCGGGCGCGAGACCGAACTGACCGACGCGGCCGGCGCGGCGCGGGCGCTGGCCGAGGGCCGGCCGGTGATCGTCGAGGCGCGCGACGCGGACGCCTTCAGCGCCGCCGCGGCCGAGCTGGGGGTGACCGGCCGGGCCGTGGGCGTGGTCGACGGCCACAACTACTCGCGCGGCGACGACGTCCGCCTGACCGTCTATGCGCCGGCGGGAGGCGCGGGATGAGCCGGCCGATCACCATCGTCGAGGTCGGGCCGCGCGACGGGCTGCAGAACGAGAAGACAGTCCTTGAGCCCGCCGTCCGCGCCGAACTGGTGCGGCGGCTGGAGGCGGCGGGCGCGCACCGCATCGAGGCGGTCAGCTTCGTACACCCGAAATACGTGCCGCAGATGGCCGGGGCCGAGGCGGTCATGGCCGCCCTGCCGCATCAGGCCGGGCGCAGCCGCATCGGCCTGGTGCTGAACGGCAAGGGCTACGACCGGGCGCTGGGCACGGCGGTGGACGAGGTCAATGTGGCCATGTCGGCCACCGACGGCTTCGGCCTCAAGAACCAGGGCATGGGCGTCGACCAGCAGGTGGAGATGCTGGCCGACATCGTCCGGGGGCGGGCCAACGCCGAGGGCCAACCCGGGGCGGCGCCGTCGCTGTCGGCGACGCTGAGCTGCGTCTGGGGCTGCCCCTTCGACGGCGAGGTGTCGGAGGCGCAGGTCGAGGATCTGGTCGGCCGCATCGGCGCGCTGGGGGTGAGGGAGATCGCGCTGGCCGACACCATAGGCGTGGCGGATCCGTGGGCGGTGACGCGCAAGGTCCAGGCGGCGCGCAAGGCGGCGCCCGACGCGGTGCTGCGGCTGCATTTCCACGACACGCGCAACACGGGGCTGGCCAACGCCCATGCGGGGATCGAGGCCGGGATCGACGTACTGGACGCCTCGGTCGGCGGCATCGGCGGCTGCCCCTTCGCGCCGGGCGCCACAGGCAACGTGGCCACCGAGGACCTGGTCTACATGCTCGAGCGGGCGGGCTTCGACACCGGCTACGACCTCGACGCCCTGATCGACACGGCCCGCTGGATCGGCGGCCTGATCGGCCGCCCCGCGCCGAGCGCCCTGAGCCGGGCGGGCGGGTGGCCGAGGAAGATAGCTGCCTCGAACACCTAATGCGGGTTCGCTACGGCGCTAAGTACACGTGCGCCAAGTTCGGTAAGGAAGCCCGCTACAACCGGGTCAAGAACCGCCGCTCATACGAGCGCGAGTTCTGCGGCTATCAGGTGTATCCGACCGCCGGGACGCCGTTCCATGGAACGCGCACCAGCCTGCGCGACTGGTTCTATGTCATATTCCTGTTCACCAGCACCCGGAACGGCGTGGCTGCGAAGCGGGTCAGCGCGAGATCGGCTGACCTACAAGACCGCTTGGCGGATGTGTGCCACCTTATCCGGCACCACATGGGCCATGTGGACGGGGATGGCGCTCTGGGCGGCCTGGACGGCAAGCCGGTCGAGATCGATCACGGCTTCATCTGCGGCTATGACCGGCTGGGCGAGAGCGACAAGAAGGTTGTCCTCGGCATGGTCGACCAAGGCGGCAACGTCGTCGCCCGTCACCTGCGGAACCGCAGCAGCAGCCTCGTTCACAAGACCATCCAGACGCACATCAAGCCCGGCTCGCACATCGTGTCGGATTCTGAACACACATTCGGCGGCATCCCCATGATGGGCCGCACCTACCAGCACACGATGGTCAACACCCGGGCCAATGCGTTCAAGAAGCAGGGCCAGACCACCAACACGATTGAGGGCTTCTGGGGATGCGCAAGCGGGGCATCAACGGGACGTATATCAGCGTCTCGCACAAGCACCTGCAGTCGTATCAGAGCGAGTTCGAGCTCCGCTACAACCTGGCCACCAGCCGCACATGATCTTCGACCTGCTGCTGCTGTCGTTCCCGCGCGGGGCCTAGTTGTGGGCACTGACCACAGGCCCATCCCCCGGCGCTGAGCGATTCGCCCGGAAAGTGATCGCAATGTAAGCGCGAACGGACTCGCATTCGCGCGATTCGCCTGAATTAGTGGTGGCGCACGTTCGGATTCGCCGATTCGCGGTCCGTAGGGCGGCCCTCTCGACCCTCGCACGGTCGTTTGGGTTGGCAGTCGCTGAATCGCTTGCGGCACACGGTGGGGCGGTTCGGTCGAAAGGCCGGGCCGCCCTTCGTTTGTCTGACACAGCGAATTAGCCGTGTCCACAGTTCCAAAGCGGAACGCTATGCGTCGTCATCCTCGCGTAGATCTTCCTCCGGCTCCGGCGCGTGCGCCGGTTTCACCTTCGGATCGGGGCCGGACTTTGTGACCATCGCCTCAAGCAGCCGGTCGAACCGTTGCCTATCGTCAGTTTCTGGCTTCTAGATCGCGTCCATGGGGCGGATATCACTCTCGATATGTGCGGTTGTCGTGGCGGCGGGGCTCATGGGGTCAAGCCAATCCCCAGAGGCGCAGGGGACGGCGGGTCCACGCCCACCCCTAGGCGGTCAGGCCGCAGAGAAGGGCAACGCCCACGACAGCGCCCCATCCAGCGCGCCGCTTGAAGTCACCATTGTCCAAAGCTCGGCGGATGCCGATCACGCTCGTGACCGCGAAACCAAATCCGATGAGCACGAGGCCAAGGACCTGGACGCCCAGGTAAGGGCTGCTGATGCCGCCGAACAGCAGATACTGCCGACGTGGTTCGGGGTTGGTCTGTCGTTCTTGGGAACCGTGTTGATTGTCTCGTCCCTTAAAGAGGCCCGGTCCGCCAATCGCATAGCTCGGGAGCATATGGCCACGGATTTGCGGGCTTGGCTGCTTTCCAGCGGCGTCGCCTGGAAGAACTCGGAACAAGCCACGGACGAGAACGGCGTGACCCATGATCGCGCCCTCGGATTTGTCATTCAATACGCGAACCACGGGCGAACCCCGGCTCGGCTCCGCACTTTTTGGGCCGAAATTCGCGTAGTTGATAGGGACGAGGAGCCGCCCACCTTCGTGGCGGGGGACACGCCCATCCGTCCGGGGATTATTGGGCCTGATGCTACCGTTTCTCCCCCCACGAAGGGAATCGTCGGCTCCGATCTCGAAGGATTTATGGCGGGCAACAAGGTCGTCTATGCCTACGCTCTGCTGACCTACACGACCGTCTTTGACGACGTGCCACGCGTCTCGGAGTGCTGCTTTCGGGTGCGCTTCGACGGCTACCAGCAGAACCCGGCCGGCCAAGTCTCGCTTGCTATGGAGGTCGCCAGCGCCGGTCCCCAAAACACCGCCACCTAGGGCCAGCGCCGCCACTATCTGAACCAGCATAACGTCTCTCTCTCTTGAAAACCGAGAGATGCGGCCTGCTCCGAACTACATGTTCAGAGGGGATACATCCCCGAGTGTTCTGCGGGTTTTCGTCAGCTTGCGCCGGGCGCGACCGCCGCTAGTGTCCGCGCGTGCCCCCTTCCGCCCCTGAAGACCTGTTTCCAAACTCGCCCGCCTATCGCGAGCTGCAGCCGCTGCGGATTCCGTCGGGGTGGGATGTCGCCTGCAACCAGCTGTACGTCGGCAGCGACCCCGCGTCGGGCGAGCTGGGCGGGTCGTCGCTGTTCCATGCGACCAACGCCGGGCGGCGGTTCAACATCGACGTCGAGGTCCGGCCCGAGTTCGATCCGGAGGGCGCCTTCCACCTGACGGTCCTCTACGCGCCGTGGCCGCGGACGGAGCAGGGGCGGCGGCGGCAGGGCGAGCCGCTGCGCTTCGGTCTCGAGGCTGAGGAGGTGCACGCCTTCGAAACCCGCAGCTATGAGGCGCTGGTCGCGGAACTGGAGCACTGGATCGCCCGCTGCACCATCTGGACGCGTGAAGGGCGCTAGGCCCGGCGGCGGCCAGGAGGCGCGAATGGACCGGTTCAACGGCGGCTGCCTGTGCGGGGCGGTGCGGATCACGGCGACGGGGCGGCCGAACCGGGTCGGCATCTGCCACTGTCTCGACTGCCGCAAGCATCACGGGGCGCTCTTCTTCGCCGCGGCGATGTTTCCGCGCGGGGCGGTGGCGGTCGAGGGTGAGACCCGGGACTTTCGCAACCGCCACTTCTGCCCGTGCTGCGGCGCGTCGGTGTTCGCCGTCAGCGGCGACGAGGTCGAAGTGCACCTCGGGGCGCTGGACGCGCCGGACCAGCTCACGCCGACCTATGAGTGCTGGACGGCGCGGCGGGAGTCGTGGCTGCCGCCGTTTCCGGGGATGCGGGGCTATCCCCGGGACCGCGAAGGGCCCGGGCCTCACGAGGACGGGGTGGACTAGAG
>JAEYUE010000286.1 GCA_023433655.1 Pseudomonadota bacterium
CGCGGGTGTAGGTCGACACCCAGGCCGCGCCCTGGTTGCGTTCGGCCCACAGGCTGGCCGGGGCGAGATAGCCGAGCGTCTTGCCAGTGCCGGTCCCCGCCTCCGCCAGCAGCATGCGCGGCCGTCCCTCCTCGTTGCGCGGCGAGAAGGCGTAGGCGGCCTCGGCGGCGTAGTCGCTCTGCGTCGGCCGGGTCTCATCGAGGCCGGAGGCCTGCAGCAGCTTGTCCAGCCGGATGCGGGCGCTCTCGGAGTCGACCGGGGCCGAGCCGGCCTCGCCGCGCGGGGCCTCGTCCTCCCATTCGGGCAGGCGCGACCATACGTCCAGGCCGCTGCCGCGGTGGCGGCGCTCGCGCAACGGCTGGTGCTGCAGGGCCCCGAGGACGCGCCAGCCCCAGCCCCAGCCCGCGCGGCCCAGGGTCTCGGCCAGGGTCACGGCTTCCTCGCGAGCGGGATAGTCGGGCTCCGCCAGTCCCTTCAGCAGCCCCGAGGCCGCATCGCGCAGCGCCTCCGCCTGGAGTTCCGCCCCCTTCGGCTCGGTCATGCCCGTGGCCAGCGCCAGCCCGGTCGCCGACGGGGCGCAGAAGCGGGCCGGGCGCACGAAGGCGAACAGTTCCAGCACGTCGAGCAGCTGCGGCGAGCGCGGCGGCGGCGCCAAGCCCAGCCGGCGGGCGGTCAGGCTGGCGTGGGCGACCATCACCTCGCCGCCGGTGAACAGCCCCTCGGCCGCCCCGCGCCCGATCCGCCGCGCGCCCTCGCCGTCGCACACCGCCCCCGCCCCCGGCGGCACGGCCAGCGCCGGCGGCAGGACGAGCCACGGCTCGGCCCCGGTCAGGCTGGCGGAGGAGGGGAGGGCGATGACGGGCACCTGCCGTAGATAGCGGGTTCGGTGTGGAAACGGAACGGGAACATCTCCTTGACCCGCCGTCATGGGAAGATTATAGCCATACTATGTAGCCATAAAGGTCGAGGGTCATGAGCTGGAGCGTCGCCAAGGCCCGGGACAACCTCTCAGAGGTGATCCGCCGGTCGCGGACTGAGGGCCCGCAGGAAATCTCTCTCCACGGCGAGGCGGCGGCGGTCGTCTTGTCGGCTGAGGATTTTCGGCGTCTGAAGGATCCGCGGGCGTCGCGGGATTTCAGGGACTGGCTTCTCAACGGCCCTTCGCTCGAAGGGGTCGATCTGGAACGTGACCGCCGGCCGGCGCGGGAAATCGACCCCTTCTGATGTTCCTGCTGGACACCAATGTGATCAGCGAGCCCAAACGATCCCGGCCCGATCCCGGCGTGATGGCCTGGTTAGGTGTTCAGCTCCTGTCCGACCTGCACATCAGCGCGCTGACGGTGGGCGAACTGCGACGGGGCATCGTTCGGCTCGAGCCCGGCCGGCGTCGGGACGACCTCGACTTCTGGATGGCGGACCTGGTCCTTCAGTACGCCGAGCGCATCCTGCCGGTCGATCTGGATGTGGCCGAACGCTGGGCCAGCCTTGCCGAGGCCAATCGCGCCGCGGGGCGAACGTCCGACATGACGGACGAGCTGATTGCGTCGACCGCGCACGCCCACGGGCTGACTGTGGTGACGCGGAATGTCCGGCACTTTGAACACAGCGGGTGTCGGGTCCTGTCGCCGTGGATCGGGTCATGAAGCGGCGCACAGGTTGTGTAATTGGCATCGTGGTGGCGCTCGTTCTCGGCGCCGCCTTCATCTGGGCGTTCTTCTTCAGCGAGTCCGCAATAGTCGACGACTGCCTCGACGCCGGCGGCCGCTGGGCCGACGGCGGCTACTGCGAAGGCGCACGGCCCGAAGCGTGACGCCTTCCCGCTAGCTCGTCGCCCCCGCCCGGATGTTCGCCTTCAGCGACGGCTCCAGCAGCTTCGGCGGCGGCAGGGTGGCGTCGCGGGCCTGCCGCATGGCGACGAACGCCGCCTCGCTGACGCCGCCCCCGACGTGGATGTTCTCCGCGCGCTCGGCGGCCACCGTGGTCTCCCAGCGGAACGCCTTGCGGCCTTCCGGCAGATAGTCGTGGCCGACGAACACGCGCGTCTCCGGCGGCAGGGCCAGGATGCGCTGGATCGAGCGGTACAGCGTCGCGGCGTCGCCGCCCGGGAAGTCGGCCCGCGCCGTGCCGAAGTCCGGCATGAACAGGGTGTCGCCGACGAACACGGTGTCGCCGACATGGTAGCTGACGCAGGCGGGCGTATGCCCGGGGGTGTGCATCACCTCGACCTCCAGCTCGCCGAGGGCGAAGCGCTCGCCATCGCCGAACAGCCGGTCGAAGACGGTCGGCGGCGGCGTCCGCATGCCGAACTTCTCGGCGAAGGTCCGTTGCGTCTCCACGACCCGCGATCCGACACCGATCGGCGCGCCGGTCCGCGCGCGCAGGTGGTCGGCCGCCGACAGGTGGTCGGCGTGGGCGTGGGTCTCAAGCAGCCACACGATCTCCAGCCCCTGCGTCCGGGCCAGTTCGACCAGGGCGTCGGCCGAGACGGTCGCGGCGTCCCCGGTCGCCGCGTCGTAATCCAGCACCGGGTCGATGATCGCCGCTTCCCCCGTCGCCGGGTCGCTGACCAGTTAGGTGATGGTGTGGGTCGCCGTGTCGAAGAACGACTGAACGGTCGGTTTCATGGAGCGTCTCCCTGAGGGTGTCGGCGACATATATATTAGCACTTGCTAATTTAGCAACTCTGCATATGTTCCTCGCCATGATCGACCTCGCCCGCATCGACCTCAAGCAATTCGAAGCCCGCGCCGGCCAGGCTGCGGCGCTGCTCAGGCCTCTGTCCAATGAACGCCGCCTGATGATCCTGTGTCAGCTGGCCGGCCGCGAGCTTCAGGTCGGGGCCCTGCTGCCGCTGGTCGGCCTCTCCCAGTCGGCCCTGTCCCAGCACCTCGCCGTGCTGCGCGAGGAGGGCCTCGTGGCCGCCCGACGCGACGGCCACGCCGTCTTCTATCGCATCGCCGACCCGGCCGTGGTCCGCCTCATCGCCGCCCTGGCCGAAATCTTCTGTCCCCCCTCTCCGGAGCCTTCCTCATGACCACTGTACTGACCCCCCTTTCCGCGCGGGACGTCGCCGCCCGCATCGAGGCCGGCCGCGCCGTTCTCGTCGATATCCGCGAGCCGGCCGAGTTCGCCCAGGAACACCTGCCCGGCGCGGTCTCGGCGCCGCTCTCGACCTTCGAACAGGCGCACCTCGGCGTTACCGCGGAGGCCGAGGTGATCTTCATGTGCCGCTCCGGCGCGCGCACCGGAGCCAACTGCGACCGGCTCGCCGCCCGCGTCGACGGCCCGGCCTATGTGCTGGACGGCGGCCTGATGAGCTGGAAGGCGGCGGGCCTGCCGGTGTCGGCTGGCCCCTCACGCCGCCGCTGGTTCTGATGCGCCGGCCGCAGGACGCCTGACGCCATGGACCCGTCGCTGTGGACCTGGGGCGCTGCGGCGCTCAGCGGGGCGGTGGTCGGCCTGTTCCTCGCCGTCTTCGGCGGCGGCGGTTCGGTGCTGGCCGCGCCCCTGCTGCTGTATTTCGTCGGGGTCGCCGACCCGCACGTGGCGATCGGCACCTCGGCCGCGGGCGTGGCGCTGAACGCCATGACCGGCCTGACCGGCCACGCCCGCGCCGGACGGGTCAAATGGCCCTGCGCCAGTCTGTTCGCCGTCGCCGGCGTCACCGGCGCCCTGGCCGGATCCAGCCTCGCCAAGCAGGTCGAGGGGCAGTACCTGCTGCTGTTCTTCGCCCTCGCCATGGTGCTCATCGCCTTGTCGATGCTGCGCAAGCCCCGCAGCGAGGGCGACGTCGCGGTGCGCCTCGATCGCCGGCTGATGCTGCGGTTGACGCCGATGGGCCTCGGTGCGGGCTTCGCCGCCGGCTTCTTCGGCATCGGCGGCGGCTTCCTGATCGTGCCGGGGCTGATGGCGGCGACCGGCATGACCCTGATGCACGCCCAGGCCTCGTCCCTGCTCAGCGTCGCCGTGTTCGGCGCCTCGACCTCGGCCAACTACGCCGTCTCGGGCCTTGTCGACTGGCCGATCGTCTTCGCCATGGTCGTGGGCGGCGCGGCCGGAACCGCCCTCGGCCTCCCCATCGCCCGACGTCTGGGCGAGCGCGCGGCGCTGGGTCGGCGCCTGTTCGCCGGCCTGATCATTCTCGTCGCCATCTATGTCGCGATCCGCGCCCTGACCGGGTGAAACGGAACGGGAACATGCTATAGGCGGTCCGTGACGCCCGCCGCCGCTCCCGCAACGCTTCCGCCGCTCTTCGCCGACTGGTTCGCGCGGCGCGGCTGGGCGCCCCGCCGCCATCAACTGGAGATGATCGCCGCCGCGGGGGCCGGGGCCCACGCCCTGCTGGTCGCCCCCACCGGCGGCGGCAAGACCCTGGCGGGCTTCCTGCCGTCGCTGATCGAACTGGCCGAACGGGGGCCGAAACCGGAGACCGGGCCGGGCTCGGGCGTGCACACCCTCTATCTCTCGCCGCTCAAAGCCCTGACCACCGACGTCGAACGCAACCTGATGACCCCGATCCGCGAGATCGGGCTGAACATCCACGTCGAGAGCCGCACCGGCGACACCAAACAGTCCAAGCGCCAGCGCCAGCGGGAGTTTCCGCCGGACATCCTGCTGACCACGCCGGAGCAGCTGGCCCTGTTCTGCGCCTGGGAAGGAGCGCGGGCGTATTTCGCCGACCTGAAATGCGTGGTGCTGGATGAGGTCCACGCCATCTGGAGCGGCAAGCGGGGGGATCTGCTGAGCCTTGGACTCGGTCGGCTGCAGCAGTTCTCGCCAGGCCTGCGCCGCGTGGCCCTGAGCGCGACGGTCGACGATCCGCAGATGATCGCGGAGTGGCTTCGCCCCGGTCTTCCTTCTCCCCTCGGGGGAGAAGGTGGGCGGCGGAGCCGCTCGGATGAGGGGGATGTCGGGGGCAATCCGGCTGGCGCCTATGCAGCGGAAACGGCCCCCTCAACCGTCTCGCTCCGCGAGCCACCTTCTCCCCCGAGGGGAGAAGGAGAGGTGATCATCGTCCGCGGCGACCCCGGCGCGCCCGCCGTCGTCGATGTCCTCGTCTCCGAGGGCAAGGTGCCGTGGGCCGGCCACACCGGCCTGCACGCCCTGCCGGAGGTCTACGACATCATCCGCCGCGCCGGCATGGCGCTGATCTTCGTCAACACCCGCTGGCAGGCCGAGTTCGTGTTCCAGTCGCTGTGGGCGATGAACGAGGACAACCTGCCCATCGGCCTGCATCACGGCTCGCTGGCGGCCGAGCAGCGGCGCAAGATCGAGGCGGCCATGGCGCGCGGCGACCTCAGGGCCGTGGTCTGCACGTCCACCCTCGACCTCGGCATCGACTGGGGCGACGTCGATCTGGTCATCCAGCTGGCTGCGCCGCGCGGGGCCAGCCGGCTGGTGCAACGCATCGGTCGCGCCAATCACCGGCTGGACGAGCCGTCGAAGGCCCTGATGGTCCCGGCCAGCCGCTTCGAGATGCTGGAGTGCCAGGCGGCGCGCGAGGCGGTGGCCGAGAACGCCTTCGACTGGGAGCCGATCCACATCGGCACCCTCGACACCCTGGCCCAGCACG
>JAEYUE010000034.1 GCA_023433655.1 Pseudomonadota bacterium
GCGTAATAGATGTCGAGGAAGTCCTGCAGGTTCGAAAAATCATAGGCGGCCCGCACGGCCTCGACGCTGTCGAAGGGCAGGGACACCTTGTTCCGCTTCGCCAGCTCGAACATCAGCTCGGGCTCAAGCGAGCCCTCTATGTGCAGGTGCAGTTCGGCCTTCGGCAGGCCGGCGATGAACGCGTGCAAAGACATGGCGAGCTCCCGAAACGTGCAGCCCCGTGAGACTAGGCTACATCCGTTCCGGTGTCGCTATACCCAGCAAGTCCAGCGACAGTTCCAGCTGGGCGAGGGTCGCCTGCGACAGGGCCAGACGCGAGGCGCGGACGGCGGCGTCCTCTGCGCCGAGGATCGGGCAGGCCGCGTAGAATTTCGAGAACGACTGGGCCAGCCGGTACGCGTGCTCCGAGACCAGGTGGGGCATCCGCTTGTCGTAGGCCTCGGCCACGGCCTGCGAGAAGGCGTCCAGCGTCAGGGCCAGATCACGCTCCGCCGGCTCTGCGATGACCACCGGGCCCGCTTCCGCGCCCTGGTCCGCCGCCTTGCGCAGCAGGGATTTGATCCGCACCGCCTGGTACAGCAGGTATGGCCCGGTCTTGCCCTCGAAGCTCATGAAGCGGTCGAGGTCGAAGATGTAGCTGGTGGTCCGGCTGTTCGACAGGTCGGCGAATTTCAGCGCCGCCACCGCCACCTTGTGGGCGATGTCCTCGAACTCGGCCTCCGGCAGGTCCTCGCCCAGCTTTGCCTCGCGCAGGCGCTCGCGGGCCTTGTCCCTGGCCATGGAGATCAGGTCGTGCAGCTTCAGCACGCCCCCGGCGCGGGTCTTGAAGGGCTTGCCGTCCGGCCCATTCATGGTGCCGAAGCCGAGATGCTCCAGCGAGCCCTCGGCGGCGTAGCCGGCCAGGTAGCTGGCCCGGAACACCTGTTCGAAATGCTCCGCCTGGCGCTCGTCCACGACATACAGGATCAGGTCGGGGTCGAGGCTCTTGCGCCGGTCGAGAATGGTCGCCAGGTCGGTGGTGCCGTACATGGCCGACCCCTCGGACGAGATGACCAGCAACGGTGGCGGGCTCGGCGCCTCGACCACCGAGCCGTCGGCCAGCTTCTTCTTGCGCGTCTCGCCGGGGCGGGCGACGTGGACCACCTGGGCCCCCGCGTCCTCGACCAGCAGGCCCGTCTGCTTCAGATGAGCGATCATCTCCGGCATCAGAGGGTCGGCGTCCGACTCGCCGTTCCACAGGTCGAAGGTCACGCCCAGCGCTGCGAACTCGCGCTGCAACCCGGTCATCGACACGTCGTGCATATGCCGCCAAAGGGCGCGGTAGCCGGGCCGGCCGGCCTGCAGCTCCGCCGTCGCCTTGCGGGCGCGATCGCGGAACCCGGCGTCTTCCTTGGCCCGGGCGGCGGCCGCCGGATACAGCCGCTCCAGATCGTCGAGCGTCACCGGGCTGTCGGCCGGGAAGGGACCATCGCCCTCGGCCATGAAGGCCTCGCCCAGGCCCTCGTCGGCCACGGCGACGATCAGCAGCCCCATCTGGAAGCCCCAGTCGCCGAAGTGGGCGTCGCCCCACACCGTGTCGCCACGGAAGCGGAACAGCCGCTTCAGGCTCTCGCCGATGATCGAGCTGCGCAGGTGGCCGACGTGCATCGGCTTGGCCACGTTCGGGCCCCCGTAGTCGATGACCACCTTGCGCGGCGCGGCGACCGTCGAGGCGCCGGCGCGATCGCGGTCGGCGGCGACGTCAGCCGCTCGGGCGGCGAGGGCGGCGTCCGCCACCTTCAGGTTGATAAAGCCCGGTCCGGCCACCTCGACCGAGGCGAGGCGCGCGTCGCCCTGCAGGCGGGCGGCGACGCGCCCCGCGAGGTCGCGCGGATTGGCCTTCAGCGCCTTCGCCGCGGCGAGCGCGCCGTTCGACTGGAAATCGGCGAGGTCGGGGCGGTCTGACGGCGTCACGCGCGCCAGCGCCGGGTCCACGCCTTCGGCGGCGAAGGCGGCTCCGACCGCCTCGCCGAGCACAGTCCTGAGGTCGGTCATTCTACTGGTCGGTCGACGGGGCCAGCAGGCCGGCGTTGACGCGGAAGCGGCTGCCGGTGCGGTTGAACTCGGCCATCTGCGGCGTCACGTCGAAGCCGACGAGGATCTCGAAATTATCGCCGCTGGTCGTCGCCTCGGCGCGCGGGATGACGATCACCTGGTCCTGGGTCACCGAGGCGGTGGGGGCGCCGTCGAACGACACCGGCAGATCGAAATATTCCTTGGCCAGCACCGCCTTGTTCCGCTCGGTCACCGCGATCCAGTAACGGTAGGTGCGGCCTTCGCCCTGGGCCTGCGGCCCGTGGCCGAGGTTGAACAGCACACGGGTGTAGACGGTGATCGGCTCATCGTTCTGGTAGGCGCAGTCCGACGACAGGCCCTCGATCTCCCCGGTGTAGCCGACATTGGACGCCGAAACCCGGTCGCCGGTCAGTTCGACGTAGCGGGCGGCGTCGTAGAGGATCTTCACATAGGGGCAGGGGCCGGCGGCCGCGCTGCGGCGCAGCGGGGCGATGCGGGGCGCGCGCGAGCGCTGGTTCTGCGGCGTCCCGTCGGCGCTCTGGCCGCGATCCGAGCCGCCCTGCGGATCCTGACGGCCCGGACGCTGCTGCGCATCTGCGGCGAGCGGCGCCAGCAGGACCGACAGGGCCGCCACGGCGGCGGCGGAGGCCAGGGACATCTTGGAGACGCGACGCATCGAAAGCTCTTCCAGGAACGAGGAGGCGCGACAGCCCGACGCCGGACCCACGCTCGTCGCTGATAGCGGCTAAAGCGAGGCGCGGCAAACCCGCGCGCGGCCAAACCGCAGTGGCGGCGGGGCGGGCGAACGACTAGGTTCCGGCCATGACCCTGCACGCGCCCATCCCGGCTCCCGAAAAGCGCCCGCTGACCGTGCGCCTGGCGACGCCGCGCGGCTTCTGCGCCGGCGTCGACCGGGCTATCCAGATCGTCGAGCGCGCGCTCGAGAAGTACGGCGCCCCGGTCTATGTGCGCCACGAGATCGTCCACAACCGCCACGTGGTCGACCGGCTGAAGTCGATGGGCGCCGTGTTCGTGCGCGAGCTGGACGAATGCCCCGACGACCGGCCGGTGGTGTTCTCGGCCCACGGCGTGCCCAAGTCGGTGCCCGCCGGGGCCCGCGCCCGCGACATGCTCTATCTCGACGCCACCTGCCCGCTGGTCTCCAAGGTCCATGTCGAGGCTGAGCGCCATCACGCCGCCGGCCGCCACATCATCCTGATCGGCCACGCCGGCCACCCCGAGGTCATCGGCACCATGGGCCAGCTGCCGCCCGGCGCCATCAGCCTGGTCGAGACGGTCGAGGACGCCGAGGCGTTCCAGCGCCCGGGCGGCCAGCCGCTGGCCTACGCCACCCAGACCACCCTGTCGGTCGACGACACCGCCGAAATCCTCGCCGTGCTCAAGCGCCGCTTCCCCGAGCTGCCCGACCCGCACAAGGAGGACATCTGCTACGCCACCACCAACCGGCAGGAGGCGGTCAAGGCGCTCGGCCGGGGCTGCGATCTGGTGCTGGTCGTCGGTTCGAAGAACTCGTCCAACTCGGCCCGCCTGGTCGAGGTGGCCTTGCGCGCCGGGGCCCGTGATGCGCGCTTGGTCGACGACGCCGGCCATGTCGACTGGGGCTGGTTCGACGGCGTCTCGACCCTCGGGATCACCGCCGGCGCCTCGGCCCCCGAACAGCTGATCGAGGAGCTGATCGACGCCGTGCGGGCCCGCTTCGACGTCGAACTGGTCGAGGACGACGGCGCCCGCGAGACGGTCACCTTCAAGCTGCCGCGCGTGCTCACCGCCTGACGGTTGCGCAAGCGGAGCCTTTTGCCGTTCGCTGGCGTTAACCCTGCGACCGGAACGGGAGCCCGCCCATGCGTCGACTGACCCCCGCCTGCGCCTTCGTCTCCAGCCTCGCCCTTGTGGCCGCCTGCACCGAGGAGGCCGCCGCTCCGCGTGAAGCCGTCCCGCCGGCGCCGGCCGCGAGCGTCCCGGCCGCGACGCCGGTCAGCTACGCCTGCGAGAGCGGTCAGTCGATCGCCGTCGCCTATCCTGACGCCTCGACCGCCCAGCTGTCCTACAAGGGCCAGACCTATGTCCTGCGCACGGCGCAGTCGGCCTCGGGCGCGCGCTTCGTCGGTTCAGGCGTCGAGTGGTGGATCGCCAGCCGCGGCGACACCGAGACCGCGACCCTCAGCCGGCTCGGCCCCGACGAGGACATCGGCACGGTGGTGCTGGAGCGCTGCAGCCGACCGTCCGCCAGCGCGGTCCCAACGGTCCCGCCCCCTGCGGGCCCCGCCGCCGTGGCCCCGCCCTGTCGCGGCCCGCAATTGCGCCTGACCGCCGAGGGGGGCGACGCCGGGGCCGGCGCCCGGGTCTCGGTCTTCGCCCTTCAGAACATCGGCCTCAGCGCCTGCAGCCTGAACGGCCACCCCGGGGTGACCCTGCAGGACGGCCAGGGCCGCAACCTGACCGCCATCCGCAGCGATCGGGTCATGGGCGGCTATTTCACGGGCGGGGTCACGCCTGCGCCGGTGGAGCTGGCCCCGCAGGCCAAGGCCTATTTCGACATCGCCTGGAGCGCCATCCCGCACGAGGGCCAGGGCGAGCGCGTCTGCCCGAACGTGACGCGCATCCGCGTCACCGCCCCCGGCGATACCTCGCCGGTGACCCTCGACCAGGCCCTGCAGCCCTGCGGCGGCCGGGTCCAGGTCTCGCCCTTCCGTCCGGTGGCGGATTCCGTCGCCCCGGCGCCGGAACCGGCCGTCTAGGGGCTTCAACCCGGCGCGGATTCGGCGTAGCGGAGCGCCCATGACAGCCAGCTTCCATGACCGCGTCGCCGCGGAACTCGCCGACATCGAGGCCCAGGGCCTGACCAAGCCGGAACGGGTGATCGCCTCCCGCCAGGGACCGGTGATCACCGTCGGCGGCCGCGAGGTGCTCAACTTCTGCGCCAACAACTATCTCGGCCTCGCCGGCGACGAGCGGGTGGTCCAGGCCGGGATCAGGGCGCAGGAGCGCTGGGGCGCCGGCACGGCCTCGGTGCGCTTCATCTGCGGCACCCTCGAGATCCACAAGGAGCTGGAGCAGGCCATCGCCGGCTACCTCGGCTTCGAGGACGCCATCCTGTTCGCCGCCGCCTTCGACGCCAACGGCGGGATCTTCGAGCCACTGTTCGGGGCCGAGGACGCCATCGTCTCCGACAGCCTGAACCACGCCTCGATCATCGACGGCGTCCGCCTGTGCAAGGCGAAGCGCTATCGCTTCGCCAATTCCGACATGGCCGAGCTGGAGGCCCAGCTGAAGCAGGCCCGTGCCGACGGCGCGCGCGACATCGTCATCGCCACCGACGGCGCCTTCTCGATGGACGGCTACATCGCGAAGCTGAAGGACGTCCGGGCGCTGGCCGACAAATACGACGCCCTGATCATGGTCGACGACTGCCACGCCACGGGCTTCCTCGGCCCGCAGGGGCGCGGCTCCTACGCCCACCACGGGGTGAAGGTCGACTTCGTCACCGGCACCTTCGGCAAGGCGCTGGGCGGGGCCATGGGCGGCTTCATCTGCGCCACCACGCCGGTGGTTCAGTTGCTCAAGCAGCGCGCCCGGCCTTACCTGTTCTCCAACGCCCTCAGCCCGGCCGTGTGCGGCTCGTCGCTTGAGGCCATCCGCATCGCCGGCGGCGAGGAGGGCGACAGGCTGCGCGAGCAGCTGTTCGCCAACGCCGCCCGCTTCCGCGCCGCCATGGCCGAGGCCGGCTTCAAGCTGCTGCCCGGCGAGCATCCGATCATCCCGGTGATGCTGGGCGACGCCAAGCTGGCCCAGGACATGGCCGCCCGCATGCTGGAGCTCGGCGTCTACGTCATCGGCTTCAGCTTCCCGGTGGTGCCGCGCGGCCAGGCCCGCATCCGCACCCAGATGTCGGCGGCGCACACCTTCGAACAGATCGATCAGGCCGTCGCCGCGTTCACGCAGGCGGGCAGGGAGCTGGGAGTGATCTGAGGCGTCAGGTCGTCGGCGGGGGCGGCAACACCCCCAGCTGGGTCAGCAGGCCCAGCGCGTCGTTCTGGTTCCAGCCCTCGACGATCCGCCCGCTGGCGATGCGTTCGATGCTCATGCCCGTCACGACGACGGCCCGGCCGGTCGGCGGAATGCCGTTGAGCGCGCCCTGGTGGGTCCCGCGCATGGTCAGGCGGGCGGCGACCCGATCGCCCTCCGCCAGCAGGTCCTCGACCGTGAAGCGCGCGTCCGGGAAGGCGGCGCGGAAACCCTGAAACCATCCGGTCCAGCCATCGCGGTCGATCGGGGTCTCGGCGCCCGCCATATGTCCACGATAGTCGGCGGCCAGGAAATCGTCCCGGCGGCCGATGTCGCCGGTGCTCCACACTTCCTCGAAGAACCGGCGCACCAGCGCCTTGTTGGCCTGCGCGTCGTCGACACCCTGCGCGTCGGCGGCCGAGGCGGCCAGGATCGGCGCCATGAAGCCCGATGCAGCTAAGAGGCGGCGGTTGATCATGGCCGGACTTCCCTGTGTTCCGGTAAAGCTTGTCACAGTTGTGCGCCGTGGGAAACCGACGTTCAGTCCGCCCGTGCCGGACCCTGCGTTCGCGCCCGGACGTTGACAGGCTGGAAGCCCTCGACCAGACGACGCACGACATCGTCCGGCGCATTCGATGGCCGGGACAGGTCCGACCGTGACGCGTGGAAAGGATGCAGGAATGACCGACACCATGAAGGCGCTCGCCAAGACCCGTCCTGCCGAGGGGCTGGAGCTGATCGACGCGCCGATCCCGGTCGCCGGCGACGAGGACGTGCTGATCAAGGTGCACCGCACCGCCGTCTGCGGCACCGACATCCACATCTGGAACTGGGACGAGTGGAGCCAGAAGAACGTCCCCGTGCCGATGATCACCGGCCACGAGTTCGCCGGCGAGATCGTCGCCATCGGCAAGGACGTCGACCGTCGCCTCAAGGTCGGCCAGCGCGTCTCGGCCGAGGGCCATGTCATCGACCTGAATTCGGAAGCCGCCCGCGCCGGCCACTTCCACCTCGACCCGGCCACCAAGGGCATCGGCGTCAATCGTCAGGGCGCCTTCGCCGAGTACGTCGTGGCCCCCGCCTTCAACGTCATCGAGCTGCCTGACGACGTCCCCTACGAGATCGGCTCCATCCTCGACCCGTTCGGCAACGCTGTGCACACAGCGCAGCAGTTCGACCTGCTGGGCGAGGACGTATTGGTCACGGGCGCGGGCCCGATCGGCATCATGGCCGCGGCCGTGGCGCGTCACGCCGGCGCCCGCACGGTGGTGCTGACCGACATCAACGACTTCCGCCTCGAGCTGGCCCAGAAGGTCGCGCCGGGCGTGCGGACCGTGAACACCTCCAGGGAAGACCTGCACGACGTCATCCACGAGCTGGGCATGAAGGTCGGCTTCGACGTGGCGCTTGAGATGTCGGGCTCGCCGATCGCCTTCAAACAGTGCGTCGACACCCTGATCATGGGCGGCGGCCTGGCTCTGCTCGGCATTCCGTCGAAGCCTATGGAGACGGACTGGGGCGCCATCATCCTCAAGGCCCTGACAATCAAGGGCGTCTACGGCCGCGAGATGTTCACGACCTGGCGCAAGATGCTGGGCTTGCTCAAGGCCGGCCTCGACCTGACCCCTCTGATCACCCACCAGATGTCCTACGAGAATTACCGCGAGGGGTTCGAGGCGATGAAGTCCGGCAAGTCGGGCAAGGTGGTTCTGGACTGGGACAAGGCCGCGGCCTGAACCATGGGCGACGGCGCGCGGCTTCTGGCCTTCCTGGAAGGGCAGGGCGTCGACGGCCGCGGCCGCAACCTGTTCGACGTCCTCGCCTTCGACGACGCAGCGCTGGAGCTGAACCACGACTTCATCCAGTGGCTGTTCCCGCTTCCGGAGCGGTCGGGGGCCGTGCCCGACGCGCCGGTGCTGGACGCCGATGGGGCGGGCGCCATTCAGGACTCGGTGATGGCCCAGTGCGCCCTGGCGGCGGCGACCGACCGGATGGAGGCCTTCTACCGGCGCACGGACCAGTGGCTGCGGCCGCACGACCACAACCACCTGCGCATCACCCGCATCATCCGCTCGCTGCGTCTGCTGCGCGGCGACGCCGAGGCCGACGCGTTCCGCGACGCCGTGCTGGCCATGGTCGAGGCGGCGCGGGCGCCGGTCAGCGCCCGCAGCCGCGGCTACTGGACGACGGCCTGATCAGGCGGCCGCCGGTTCCTTTTTCATCGTCGCCAAGAAGACGATGACGACGAACAGCAGCATCGAGCCGCCCAGCATGATCTCCGACGCGATCATCAAGGGCAGGACGAACGGCTTCTGCAGCAGCATCAGGGCCAGCGACGGCATCAGGATCAGGAAGCCCAGCACCGACAGGCCGAAATGGGCCATCGGCAGCCAGCCGCGGCCGGCCGCCGGGAAGGCCCGGTAGAACAGGCCGAACAGCATCATCGAGGCGAAGCCCAGCAGGTTGATGTGGGCGTGCACCGGATGCAGAACGAAGTCCTCGTTCGCGCCCATCCAGACGCCCAGCGTCATGCCGACGAGGGCGGACAGCACGCCGAGGCGCAGGAAGTTGTTCGATACAGACATGGTTGGTCCCTCCGACGAAAGGCGGGTCGTAAACCGCCGTTCTCCCCGAGGGGCAAGTTACAAGCGATTCAGGCGAATGGCCTAATCGCGGCGGCCGCGGCGTCGCCACTGCTCCGGCCGGTCGAACGACCCGGCCCAGGCCCCGGCCCGGCGGGCGCGGGCGGCCTCCTCGGCGGCGATGTAGTCGGCGCTGTAGCGGCGGTAGGCGAGGGCCAGACCGTCGTCGACCAGCGAGCGCGCCACGTCCGTCCCGTCGCGCTCGCAGCGGCTGACCTTGCGGCCGTAGCGGTCCGTGTCGCGCACCTCGCAGACCAGGCGGCGGCCGTCAGCGCGGGCCCTGAGGGCCGATGTCGCCGCCCTTCCGCAGGCCCATGCCCCAGTGGGCCGGTCGCAGGTCTGGTCGCGCTCGAAGGCGTCGACGCCGTGCAGCCGCACCCGCACGCCGCCGACGTCGAGCGTGTCGCCGTCGATGACGCGCGCGACTCCCTCCAGGCGGTCGGCCGGGGCTCCCGCCCGCGCCGGTTCCGCTTCGGCCCGCGCCCCGTCCGGCCCCGGTTGCAGGATCAGCGTGACCGTCAGCGCCATGACCGCCAGCAGCAGAGCTTCGATCAGCGTGCCCGTGCGGCTGCGTCGGCGCTTCCGCGGGTTGCGTCCCCAAGGGTGTCCACGTCCAGCCATCGTCCCGCCTGCGGCTCCTCGCCGACAGGCTGCGCGATCAACCTTTCCCGACCGTTGCCGTCAGGCGACGAGGGTCTTCGCCAGCGCCCGTTCGAAGCTCGCCGCGTCCGGACCCGGCAGGGCCTTGCCGATCCGACCGCTCTCAAACAGCTCGAACACCTTGGGGTGGACGTAGGACGAGCGGCACACCGTCGGCGTGTTGCCCAGCAGGCCGGCCACGGCCTTCACGCACACGGTGATCTTCCGCCTGGCGTCGGTCGGCGAGGTCGGAGGCTCCATGTCACGCAGCGCCCGGGCGGCCGACACCGTGCCCGCCCAGGTGCGGAAGTCCTTGGCCGAAAAGCCCTCGCCCATGGCCTCGCGGATATAGGCGTTCACGTCGTCGGAGGTGACCGGGCACAAGGACCCGTCGTCGTCCCGGTACTTGAACAATTGCTGCCCCGGCAGGTCCTGCAGCGAGCGCACCACCCGCGCCAGCCGCCGGTCGCGCAGCCGCACCTCGTGCTCGACCCCGCTCTTGCCCTTGAAGGCGAAGGTCAGGGCCGCGCTCCCGACCTCGAGATGGCGCTTGTGCAGGGTGGTCAGGCCGTAGGAGCGGTTCTGCTTCGCGTACTGGGCGTTGCCGACCCGGATCAGGGTCAGCTCCAGCAGGCGGACGGCGGTGGCCAGCACCTTCTCCCGGCTGTGCCCGCGCCGGGCGAGGTCGCGCTCGACCCGGCGTCGCAGCTTCGGCAGGGCGCGCGCGAACTCGGGCAGTCGGTCGAACTTGTTGGTCGCCGCATGGGCGGTCCAGTCCGGGTGGTAGCGGTACTGCTTGCGGCCTTTCGCGTCCCGACCGATGGCCTGGATGTGGCCGTTGGCGCGCGGGCAGATCCAGACGTCGGTCCACGCCGGCGGAATGACGAGCGCATGGATGCGCGCCAGCGTCCGCTCGTCCTCCACCAGGCGGCCATTGGCGTCGTGGTAGGCGAAGCCGGTCTTCGTCGCCGTTCTCCGGATGCCCGGCTGTTCGTCGCTGCAGTACGACAGGCCGTCGGGGACGGCGGCGGGATCGACGACGCTCACACCCCGACCTCGCGCAGGGCGGCCCGCAACTCGCCGATCCAGTCGCGGGCCTCGTCCCCGCCCCACAGCAGCCAGGCGATGTAGCCGGCCGAGGGCCGGTCGGGGTCGGCCCAGAAGCGGCCGCGCTTGTCGACCGCGTGGCGCGCGAAATAGCTGTACATCGACTTGACGTCCCGGTCGCTGACAGGCTTGCGGTCCGACAGCTGCTGCGCCCGGCGCACGCCCACTTCGGTGCCGCCGCGGCCGTGGGCCTCGCGGAGATCGAGGCCGCGCCTCGCCGCCTCGGCGACCGCCATCGGAGGCGTCCGGCGGGCGTCGGACAGAACGGGGTGGTCGATCATCGAAGCTCCTCGGGCCCTGCGCAACGGCGGCGGACGACGGCGGTTCCTCTTGACCCCGGCGGCCGGGCGGCGGAGGCAGGGCCATGAACTATCGCCACAGCTTCCACGCCGGGAATTTCGCCGACATCGTCAAACATGCACTGCTCCTCTGGCTGCTGGATCGACGGCAGGCGGACGGGCCGGCGACTGTCATCGACACCCATGCGGGCGCCGGCTTGTACGATCTGACGGGCGATGCGGTTCGGTCGCGCGAGGCCGAGGCCGGCGTGGCCCGTCTGATCGCCTCGGAGGACCGCCCGCCCCTGATCGAGGCGCTGGCGGCCGAGGTGGCCCGCCTGAACCCGGAGGGCGGCGTGCGCCTCTATCCCGGCTCGCCGCTGCTGGTCGCCGCCCGCCTGCGTCCCGGCGGGCGCTACATCGGCTTCGAGATGAACCCGCCGGTGCTGGCCCTGCTGGAAGAGGCCCTGGCGGCCTTCCCCTTCGCCAAGGCGCGGGGCGGCGACGGCTACGATCAGGCCTCCGCCGCGGCGGCGCAGGCCCCCGGCGCCCTCGTCCTCATCGACCCGCCGTTCGAGCGCCCCGACGACTATCGCCGCGCCGCCGACGCCGCCGCCGCCATCGCCCGCGCCGACCCGCGGGCCACCGTGGCCGTCTGGACCCCGCTGAAGGATCTCGAGACCTTCGACGGCTTCCTGCGCCGCCTCGACCAGGCCGGGGCCAAAAGGGCCCTCGTCGCCGAGGCGCGGCTGCGGCCCCTGACCAATCCGATGAAGATGAACGGCTGCGCCCTGGTCATGCTCAATCCGCCGGCCGGGGCGGAAGCGGCCGCGCGCGAGGTTTGCGGCTGGGTCGCCGACCGGCTGGGCGAGGCCGGCGCCCGCGCCGAGGTCTGGACCACGGGAGAGCCGGCATGAAGCGCATCGCCATCCTCGAGACCGGCGCCCCGCCGCCCGCTCTGGCCTCCACCCACGGCGACTATCCCGCCATGTTCCGCGCCCTGCTCGGCGACGGCTACGCCTTCCAGACCTTCCGTTCGCAGCTCGGCGAATGGCCCGACCCGGAGGCCTTCGACGCGGCCGTGATCACCGGCTCCGCCGCCGGAGTCTATGAGGAAGCGCCATGGATCGCCGGTCTGCTCGACTGGATCCGCACCGCCCGCGGCCGCACCCGGCTGATCGGGATCTGCTTCGGCCATCAGGCCATGGCCCAGGCGCTCGGCGGCCGGGTCGAGAAGTCAGACCGCGGCTGGGGCGTCGGCCTGCACCGCTACGAGGTCGTCTCGCAGGAGCCATGGATGGAGCCGGGGGGCGCCACCATCGCCATCCCGGTCTCGCACCAGGATCAGGTGGTCGAGGCGCCGGCCGACGCCCGCGTCATCCTGCGCAGCGATTTCACCCCGTTCGCCGGCCTGGCCTGGGGCGAGGACGCCCTCAGCCTGCAGGGGCACCCCGAGTTCACCCCTGCCTACGCCGCGGACCTGACGGCCGGCCGGAGGGATCGCATAGGAGCCGACATCGTCGACCCGGCGCTCGACAGTCTCGGCCGGCCCAACGATCGGGAGCTCGTCGGCCTCTGGCTGCGCCGTTTCCTCGACGGTCCGGAGGACTCCTGACAGGTTTCGGCCACGCTCGCTAAGTCTTGGGCAACAAATCCATGCGACGACGGCGGCTCAGGTCGGAATGTTCATGTCGCTTTTTCGCGCCCTTGCGGTGAGCCTTGTTCTGATTGTCGGTGTCGCCGCGCCTGCCGGCGCCGCTTCAGCCGCGGGGGTGGAGGACGCCCTCGCCCTGGCCCGCTTCGTCGAGCGCCGGGCCGGCTCGACCGATTTTGCGGCCCTGGAGCGGTTCGGCCAGAGCGCCCTGCAACGCGCCGATCGGGAGGGTCTGAACCGGCTCTACCACGTCACCTGGACCATCCTGAACCAGGGCGAGTTCGAACGCGCGGCGGTCTGGAACCGCCGGCTCGCCGAGGCGGCGCGGCGCCAGAAGGATGACCGCTACCTCGACATCGCCCGTCTGAACGCGCTCAGCGCGCGCTACGACCAGGGGGAGGTCGAGGTGGCGGCCGAAATGCAGCGCATGGCGCGAGAAGGCCGCGACTGGTTTGTCCGCGCCCACGCCGCGCGCCTCGCCGCCCTCGCCCTGATGGACCAGGGCCGCGTCGGTCAGGGCCTCGAACTGCTCACCACCGCCCAGGCCGGCAT
>JAEYUE010000057.1 GCA_023433655.1 Pseudomonadota bacterium
AGCCGACGCCGTGCTGTACCAGGCCTCGCTGCTCGGGGTCGACGACACCGAGGTGCTCGGTTGACCTCCCGGACGCTCAAGATCGCCCTCGCCGCATCCGTGGCGCTGAACCTGTTCGCCGTGGCCGCGGGCGCGACCCTGTTGGTCGCCCGCGCCGACGTCGAACGTCGCCTGGAGGCCCAGCACCGCGCGCCGCGCGACCGCTCGTTCATGAGCGTGGTGGAGCGGCTGGACCCCGAGGTGCGCGACCGGGTGCGGGAGACGCTGCGCGCTTCCGCCCGGGCGGCCCATCCCGATTTCGAGGAGACGCGCCAGAAGCGTCGTCAGGCCACGGCGATGGCCCGTTCGGCCGATTTCGACCCGGCCCAGGTCTCGGCCCTGCTGGAGCAGTCGCGCGCCGCGGAACTGCGCGGCCGGGCGAAGATCGAGGCGGATGCGGTGGCCGTGCTGGCCACGCTTGAGCCGGACGATCGCGCCGCCCTGTCGGAAATCCTGACCCGCCGCGGACGCATCGTCATCCGCGACAGGTCCGGCGAGCGCAGGGCGAGGGACGCCGCGCGCTGATCCGGCTCAGGCGGCGGCCTGCCTCCGGGGCGCCGCGGTCTGGCCGGGGCGGCGGATTGGCAGGTCGAAGCTCACCGTGGTCCCGCGCCCAGGCTCGCTCTCCAGCGTCAGCGCGCCGCCGTGCAGCTCGATCAGCGACTTGGTCAGGGCGAGGCCGAGGCCCGTGCCCTGGGTAGTCTTGGAGTGCTGGCCCTCGACCTGCTCGAACGGTTTGGCCAGCCGGCCGAGGTCCTCGGCGGCGATGCCGATGCCGGTGTCGGTGACCGCCACCCGCACCCGGTCGTCATCCTCGCGCGACAGGGCCACGACGATGTCGCCGCCCTCGGGGGTGAATTTCACGGCGTTGGACAGCAGGTTGAGGATGACTTGCTTCAGGCCGCGATGGTCGGCGTCGATGTGCGGCAGATCGGGCGCGTCGACCAGCAGCTTCAGCCCCGCCTCCTCGATTCGGCCGCGCATCAGGCGGGCGGCGTCCTCGACCACCTCCTTCAGCGACACCGTCTCGTAGTGCAGCGTCAGCTTGCCAGCCTCGATCTTGGCCATGTCGAGGATGTCGTTGATCAGGCTGAGCAAGTGCTGGCCGGACTTCAGGATGTCGGCGGCGTAGCCCTTGTAGCGCGGATCGCCCAGCGGCCCGAACATCTCGCCGGCCATGATTTCCGAGAAGCCGTTGATGGCGTTGAGCGGCGTGCGCAGCTCGTGGCTCATATTGGCCAGGAACTCGGACTTGGCCTGGTTGGCGGCCTCGGCGCGAGTCATGGCCACCTCATACTTGCGGGCGAGGTGCGACAGCTCCTCCTCCCGCGCTTCGAGCTGGGCGATGGTGGCGTGCAGTCGCTCGCTGGCGCGCTGGCGCTCGGCCTCCTTCTGCTTGATGGCGGTGATGTCGGCGGCCGAGACCACCGAGCCGCCCTCGGAGGTGAAGCGCTCGACCAGCTGCAGCCAGCGGCCGTCGTGGAGTTCGACCTCGCGGGCTCCGGCCCGGCCGCCGGTGGCCGGCTGGTCCGACTTGATGGCAAGGGAGGCGATGCGGTTCAGATCGGCCTTCAGAGCGCCCTTTCGCACCACGCCCGGCTCGAAATTGAACGCGTCCTGGAAGGCCTGATTGGACAGGATCAGCCGGCCGTGCCGGTCGAACAGGACGAAGGCGTCCGAGACGCTCTCGATGCCGTCGCGCAGGCGGCTTTCGGCGGCCTGGGCGTGGGCCTTGGCGCGGCGCGCCTCTGTGGTGTCGAGGGCGATGCCGAGGATGGAGGTGAAGCCGTCGTCACCGCGCTCCCCGCGGGCCTGGCCGCGGGCGTCGATCCAGCGCGCCCGGCCTTGGGCGTCAGGCACCGGGAAGCTGACCTCGAAGGCGCCGAAGGTCTCGGCCTGACGCAGGGCGTGGTTGACCGCGTCGCGGTAGCGCGGATGGATCCGCTCCATCATCGCCTCGGCCGTCACCGCTCCGGTGCGTTCCAGGCCCATCAGGTCGGCCATGTAGTCGGACAGCAGGATCTGGCCGGTCTCGAGGTCCCAGTCCCACACCCCACAGCGCGCCGCCTCGACCGCGCCGCGGAAGCGCCGCTCGGAGGCCGCCCATTCCCGGCTGATGCCGACCTGCTTGCGCTCCTGCAGCTTGGCCAGCAGCAGAACCAGCACCCCGATGACGAACGGCGCCGTCAGCACCCAGGCGTCGTCCAGCAGGGCTCCGGCGCCCACGCTGACCGGGGTCGAGGCCACGGCGATCACGCCGGTGTCGCCGACCGCCACGCTCGTCCGGCGAACGGCGCCGTCGGCAAGCCGCAGGGTGACCCCCTGGCCGAGGCCGTCGGCCGGCGCCGTCTCGAGCGCCAGTCCCGCCGCCTGCGCCGGCCCACCTGTCAGCAAGGTGGCCGGGCCGGACAGCAGGCCCAGCTCCACCCCGTCGGTGGTCCGCAGCGACGGCAGGGGCGCCCGGCCGACAAGGCGCGCGCCGTCGGGCAGCGACCGCGTG
>JAEYUE010000238.1 GCA_023433655.1 Pseudomonadota bacterium
GTCGGGTGTTCAAACCGACCGAGGTCAAGATGATGCTGGCGTCCTTCGCCAACATGGAGACCATCCACATCGCCGCCTACGCCCTGCTGCTCGAGACCATCGGCATGCCCGAGAGCGAGTTCGGGGCGTTCATGGAATACGAGGCCATGCGCGACAAGCATGACTTCATGGGGCGGTTCGGGGTCGACACCGACGCC
The DNA here is from genome assembly GCA_023433655.1 of Pseudomonadota bacterium. Classification (GTDB taxonomy): domain Bacteria; phylum Pseudomonadota; class Alphaproteobacteria; order Caulobacterales; family Caulobacteraceae; genus Brevundimonas. The sequence continues at coordinate 198 of JAEYUE010000238.1, forward strand.
GACATCGCCCGGACGCTGGCCATGTTCGGCGGCTTCTCGGAAGGGCTGCAGCTGTTCGCCTCGTTCGCGATGCTGATGAACTTCCCGCGCCAGAACAAGATGAAGGGCATGGGCCAGATCATCTCGTGGTCGGTGCGCGACGAGAGCCTGCACTGCGAGGGCATCATCAAGCTGTACCACGCCTTCAACAAGGAGACCGGGGCGGTGACCGCGGCGGTGGCGGACGACATCGTCGAGTGCTGCAAGACCGTGGTGGAGATGGAGGACAAGTTCATCGACCTGGCCTTCGAGATGGGCCCGGTGAACGGCATGACCCCGGCGGACATCAAGGCCTACATCCGCTTCATCGCCGACTGGCGCCTGCGCCAGCTGCACCTGCCCGAGGTCTATGGCGTCAAGGAAAACCCGCTGCCGTGGTTGCAGTCGATGCTGTCGGGCGTCGAACACGCCAACTTCTTCGAGGCCCGCGCCACGGAATACTCCAAGGCCGCCACCAAGGGCTCCTGGCACGGGGCCTCCGGCGTCTGGGACAGCTTCGACGCCCTGATGAAGAAGCGGCAGGAAGAGGCGGCGGAGGCCTGACGACCGTCACTGTCCTGGCGTCGGGGTGGTCCGATTCGCCGAGGATGGTTCGGGAACAGGATCGACCCCGGGACAGGCGTAGCTCCGGCAGTACCTGTCCCTCAACGCCGCCATGGCTTCGTTCTCCAGGCGGATGACTTCATCGGACGCCGCAAACATGGTGTCCCAGGTCGGCGCCGGAGGCGGCGACCCTTGTCGGTTGGCGGCATAGGCCAGCTGCTCGGGCGTCCACGACCGCGCCATCATGGTGACCATGGCGGCGCGATTGCGCTCCCTGAAGGCTGCGGCGTTGAGCTGGATCATCTCACGGACTTTTTCGTCCCGATCCGGAGCGACCCCCAGCGGCATCCACGCAGGCGGCGTGTCCGGGAACATCTCCTCCGCCACCGACAGCGCAGCGCGGGCGGCCTCCAACTGTTCGGGCGTGGGGTCCGGACCGGTCCAAGGCGGAGGTTCATCCTCGGCGGCAAGTCGGAAGCGAACCATGAAGGCGACGGATCCTTTGGCGGGCTCCCCGTTCACCTGACGCGGATTCAGCAGGTACTCTCCAGTCTGGGCCAGCGCCGCTTCCTCAAATCCCAGGCCGGCAGGCGTCGCCTTGGCCACTCTGCAGTTCGCCAGCCGCCCGTCAGCCTGAGCGGCGCAGCGCAGCTGCACATCCGCCTCAAGGCCGACCATAGACGCGAACAGGGGAAAGTTATCGGCCTGCGAATCCGGATCGGGAAGGCTGGCCCAGCTCGGATCGACCACGATCGGCGCGCAGCCCGAATTCAGGCTGCCGGATACGACCAATGCCGCTGCAAGTCTGCCGATCATTTTGCTCCCGCCTCCTACCATCATATCCCCGCGTACCATTCGTACCCGCGGTCCTCCCAGTAGCCGCCCTTGCCGCGGCCGAGGCGGGCGAAGCTGTCCACGGCCTCGATGCGGCGGATGTATTTGGCGTGCTTGTAGCCCAGCTGCCGCTCGACCCTGAGCCGCAGCGGGGCGCCGTGGGGGACCGGCAGGGTCTCGCCGTTCATCGCCCAGGCCAGGATGGTCTGCGGATGGCGGGCGTCGACCAGGTCGATGCTTTCGTAATAGCGCTCGCCGTCCTCGCGCTGATCGAGGGCGTCGAAACAGTGGAAGACGATATAGCGGGCCCCGGGCTTCAGCCCCGCCTCGTTCAGCAGGGTCTCCAGCCGCACCCCGGTCCATTCGCCGATCGAGGTCCAGCCCTCGACGCAGTCGTGCTTGGTGATCTGGGTCTGTGCCGGGCGGGCGCGCAGCTCGGCGAGGCTGAGCGACAGCGGGCGCTCCACCAGGCCGTCGACGATCAGGCGGTAGTCGGCGAACCCGTCCGCCTTCAGGGCCCGGTAGTCCGACGCCGCCGGATCGATCGAGCCATTGGCCCGGAAGTCCGGCGAGATCTCCGCCCGGCTGTAGGTCGGAGCCAGGGCGTCGCGGGGGATCAGCAGGCGCTGGGCCCGCCGGGTCAGCCCCTCACCCATCCGTCGCGCCTGTTCCGACAGCCGCCAGCTGGCCTCGCCGCAGGCGCTGACGAAGGACGCCATGCCGGCGGCCAGGGCGCCGGTCAGCCAGCGGCGGCGATTCATGGCGCGTCCCCCTTGTCGCGACGGCTCCGCAGCCTCGGCCCCGCCGTCGAGCCAGGCGGCTCGATCCTGAACCAGCCGGTGATCATCGCCCGCATGTTGTTGAAGAAGCCGGTCCAGATCACCAGCCCGACATGGACGACGATGAAGCCGACGATCAGCCCGCCAGAGAGAAAATGCAGCGTCCGGGCCGACTGCCGCCCGCCCATGATCTCCAGCAGCACCCCGCCGATGGCGTTGAAGGCCGGCGACATCGACAGGCCGGTGACCAGCATCAGCGGCAAGACGACCAGCACCATGGCCAGGTAGGTGAGCTTCTGGAGAACGTTGTAGGCGCGGGCCCGGTCGTCGGCGGGGAAATGCAGGCGGGCGTGCTCCCTCACCGACGGCCAGAAGCCGCGCAGCTCGGCGCGGGTCGGCAGCAGCCTGCGTCGGAACCGCCCGGCGAGGAGGCCGTATCCGAGGTAGACGAGGCCATTGGCCACGAAGATCCAGGCGAACAGGAAATGCCAGTTGCGCGCCTCGGCGAGGTTGCGTCCCTGTGGGATCAGCAACCAGTCGGGGACCGTCGGCGTGCTCAGCCAGGGATCGGCGAAGGTCGAGCGGACGCCCCAGTAGAGGTGCGGATGCGCCGCCAGGATGTTGAGCCCGCTCATCAGCAGGACCACGACGGCGGCCACGTTGAACCAGTGGGTGACCCGCACCGCTGCCGGATGCCGCCAGACGTCCGTGCCTCCGCCCCCCAGCGGCCGGTCGGCCCGACGCCTGCGCGGAGCCGGAGCGGCGGGCGGGTCGGCGGCGGCGTGAGTCATGGCGGCGTTCCCGGGTGACGGCGCGCGACGGTCTCACGCGCGCCGGCGCGCCGCAACGCCCGGGATCAGGGCCGTCCGGGCGGCGGAACGATGCAGACCCGGCCCGCGCGTCGGCAGGCCTCGATCTCGGCCTCCCAC
>JAEYUE010000264.1 GCA_023433655.1 Pseudomonadota bacterium
CTCCTGCGCGACCAGCGAGCCCTTCTGGGTGACGTGCTCGCCCAGGCGGCGGCGCAGCGCCTCGTGCAGTAGGTGGGTGGCCGAGTGGTTGGCGCGGGTGGTCAGGCGCGCCTGCGGGTCGACATGCAGCGCGACGCGGGCGCCGATCCCGAGCACGCCGGACGTCACCTCCAGGCGGTGCGCGTAGAGGTCGCCGCCGTGCTTCTGCACGTCCAGCACGGTCGCTGAGCCCGTCTGGCCCGAGGCGTCGGTCCATTCGATCTCGCCGCGATCGCCGGCCTGGCCGCCGCCTTCGCCGTAGAAGGGGGTGCGGTCGAAGACGACCTCGGCCGTGTGGCCGGTCTCGACCCGGTCGACGGCGTGGCCCTCGTGGACCAGGGCCAGCACCTCGCCGATGTCGTCCACGGCCTCATAGCCGCTGAACACCGTCGGGCCGAGGCGGTCGCGCAGCGCCAGCCATTCACCGGCGTTGGCGCTCTGGCCCGAGCCCTTCCAGTTGGCCTTGCCGCGCTCGCGCTGCTCGGCCATGGCGGCCTCGAAGCCGTCCACGTCGACGGCGAAGCCGCGGCGACGGGCTTCGTCCTGGGTCAGGTCCAGCGGGAAGCCATAGGTGTCGTAGAGGGTGAAGGCGGTCTGGCCGGCGATGATCCCGCCCTGCGGCAGGTCGCGGGTGGCGTCCTCCAGCAGGCCCATGCCGCGGCCCAGGGTGGTGCGGAAGCGGATCTCCTCCTGCTTCAGCGTGTCCTCGATGAAGGCCTGGGCGCGTTTCAGCTCGGGATAGGCCTCGCCCATCTCGGTCACCAGCGCGGGGACCAGACGATGCATCAGCGGGTCGGAGGCGCCCAGCAGGTGGGCGTGGCGCATGGCGCGGCGCATGATCCGGCGCAGCACATAGCCGCGGCCCTCGTTCGAGGGGGTCACGCCGTCGGCGATCAGGAAGGACGAGCTGCGCAGGTGGTCGGCGATGACCCGGTGGCTGGGCGCGCGGTCGCCCTCAGCCTTCGTCGAGGTGGCGTCCTCCGAGGCGGCGATCAGCGCCCTGAACAGGTCGACCTCATAGTTGGAGTGGACGCCCTGCAGGACGGCGGCGATGCGCTCCAGGCCCATGCCGGTGTCGACCGACGGCTTCGGGAGGGAACGGACGATCTCGTCGTTCTCCTTCTCGAACTGCATGAAGACGTTGTTCCAGATCTCCACGAACCGGTCGCCGTCCTCGTTGGGCGAGCCGGGAGGGCCGCCGGGAATGTGCTCGCCGTGGTCCCAGAAGATTTCGGTGCAGGGGCCGCAGGGGCCGGAGTCGCCCATGGCCCAGAAGTTGTCGCTGCCGGCGATGCGGACGATCTTGTGGTCGGGGAAGCCGGCGACCTTCTTCCAGATGTCGAAGGCCTCGTCGTCGTCGATGTAGACGGTGACCATCAGCCGTTCGGGATCGAGGCCGAACTCCTTGGTGACCAGGGTCCAGGCACGCTCGATGGCGTGTTCCTTGAAGTAGTCGCCGAAGGAGAAATTCCCCAGCATCTCGAAGAAGGTGTGGTGGCGCGCCGTGTAGCCGACGTTGTCGAGGTCGTTGTGCTTGCCGCCGGCGCGGACGCATTTCTGCGAGCTGGTGGCGCGGCGGTACGGCGGGGTGGCGGCGCCGGTGAAATAGTCCTTGAACGGCACCATGCCCGCGTTGACGAACAGCAGGGTCGGATCGTTCTGCGGCACCAGCGGAGCCGACCGCACCTTCTCGTGGCCGTCGGCGGCGAAGAAGTCGAGGAAGGTCGAACGGATCTGGTTGAGGCTGGCCATGGCGCGGTCTTGTCGGGGGAGCGAAAAGGAACGCGCGTCATATAGGGCTTTCGGCCCGAAAGCATCACCCGGCCGTGATCGGGAGGCCTCAGGCCTCCGGCGTGCGTCGCGCGATCCAGGCGATCGGCAGGCCCACGCAGAGGATGTGGATGACAATGGGCTTCATCGCCGCGACCAGGCTGTCGGGCGGGGAGAGGGTCGAGGCGGACAGGGGCACGACCACGAAGGTCATCGCCAGCCAGACCGCCAAGCCGTAGACCACGCCCGCCGGAAACCACTGTCTGCGCAGCGCCGGGACCCGTGCGGCCGCGATCACATAGACCGCGGCGATGCCCAGCATGACGGCGTAGTGCGAGGCGAGGCCCAGCCAGGCGGTCGACCAGCCGCCACGGTAGGTGGCGGACCCGAGCCACCCGCCGGCTACCGACTGCAGCACGACCTGGGCCGAAACCTGAAGGTTGGTGAAGATGGCCGCGAGGATGTCGAGCGTGCCGGCCGCCAGCGTGGCCAGCAGCGTCGTGCGCACGATGGCGCCGTTCCGTGTCGCGATCATCGGTTGCCTCCCTGATGGAGGGGAAGCTAGGGCGATAACGGCGGTATGGCCAGAGGCTCAGCTCTCGTCGTCGACGGCCGGGTCGTCGGTGAAGTGGTCCTCGGGCTCCTCGTCGTCATCGTCGTCCTCGACCTCCTCGGTGACCCCGTCCTCTTCCTCCAGCAGGTCGGCGAGAGCGTCGATGATGGCGTCGAGCTGGGCGGGCGAAGCCTCCACGGCGATCGAGGCGCCGTCGTCGCCCTCGATCTCCAGCAGATAGCCGTCGGGGGTCTCGGACAGGGTGAACTGGCTGAGGGCGGGGACCTTCAGGTCGGCCATGGGTTCGGGCTCCGTTCTGACGAGCCGACAACGACGGGCCCGCCGGAAGGCTCCCGCCGAAGGAAAAAAGGCCGGCCCCCGGCCGGACAGGGACTGTCGCCGACCTTGGCGGTATAGCACGGTTATGTGACTTGCGGCAGGGCGGGGCGCGTTCCAAGCTACAGTTGCACAATGACGTGCATTCGCGTTGGAGGATGCGATGAAACTGAAAGCCTTGGGTCTCGGGGCCCTGACCGCTGTTGTGGCGACCGTCGGCATGGGTGTGGTGAGCGCGACGGCCCACGTCGAATAAACGTGGGTGCAGTGGGACCAGAAGTATTACGGTATCGCGTATGAGTACACCTACTACGCGGATGCCGGGAAGTCGCAGGTCCTGGGCACGGTGTACGACAGCTGCACTGAGGGCGATAATCAGTTCTACGCCGGCCATGCGGTGCATCCCAACATCCCGACCCCGTATTATGATGAGGCCTCCATCCATCATTGTGGGGGCATGGGGCCGGAACTGCTGCCGGACTTCGTCTACGGCTCCTGATTGCAGGTCCATCCGGCGCCGATTGCGCCGAGGCGAAAAAAGGCCGCCCGATCCGGGTGGGGGATCGGGCGGCCGCTCCGTCCGGCCCGGCCCGGCGGGGTCGGTGGCGGGTCGGCGGACCCGGCCGGAGAAGTTCACCGGTTGAGCGCCCGTGTCCGCGAAAACGCGTGGGACACTTCGGACACTCGGTCACTTTCGCCCCTGGCCAGGGCCGGGCGATCAGCCCTCCAGGTCCTGGCCCTCGTCGGGTTCGGGGGTGCCCAGCAGCTCCTCGGCGATCTTGTTGGTCGAGGCGCGCACGGCCTTCTCGATCGAGGCGGCGATGTCGGGATTGGCCTTGAGGAAGGCGCGCACGTTCTCGCGCCCCTGGCCGATGCGCTGGCTGTCGTACGAGAACCAGCTGCCCGACTTCTCGATGATCCCGGCCTTGACGCCGAGGTCGATGATCTCGCCGATCTTGGAGATGCCCTCGCCGTACATGATGTCGAAGATGACCTCGCGGAACGGCGGCGCGACCTTGTTCTTGACCACCTTCACCCGGGTGGTGTTGCCCACCACCTCGTCGCGATCCTTGATCGCGCCGGTGCGGCGGATGTCGAGGCGGACCGAGGCGTAGAATTTCAGCGCATTGCCGCCAGTGGTCGTCTCGGGCGAGCCGTACATCACACCGATCTTGTGGCGGATCTGGTTGATGAACAGGACGATGCACTGCGACTTGTTGATCGAGGCGGTCAGCTTGCGCAGGGCCTGGCTCATCAGGCGGGCCTGCAGGCCGGGCAGGCTGTCGCCCATCTCGCCCTCGATCTCGGCCCGCGGGGTCAGGGCGGCGACGGAGTCGACCACCACGATGTCCACGGCGCCTGAGCGCACCAGGGTGTCGACGATCTCCAGCGCCTGCTCGCCGGTGTCGGGCTGCGACACCAGCAGGTCGTCGAGATTGACGCCCAGCTTCTGGGCGTAGACCGGGTCGAGCGCATGCTCGGCGTCGACGAAGGCGGCGGTGCCGCCCGACTTCTGGATCTCGGCCACCGTGTGCAGGGCGAGGGTGGTCTTGCCCGAGCTCTCCGGCCCGAACACCTCGATCACCCGCCCGCGCGGCAGGCCGCCGATGCCCAGCGCCATGTCCAGGCCCAGCGAGCCGGTCGAGACGGAGGGAATCTCCACCGCCACGCCGCCCTTGCCGAGCTTCATCACCGAGCCCTTGCCGAAGGCGCGGTCGATCTGGGCGATCGCCGCCTCCAGCGCCCGTTGCTTGTCGCCGTCTTCCTTGCCCACGAGTTTCAATGCCGCCTGCGCCACTTTCCCACTCTCCCTTGCCATGATTCCCGTTCAGACCCTTGGGGGAGAGGCCCGCCTTCGGCCGTCTGGCCGTGACCCGCTCCCTGTGAACCGGGATATGTGCACGGTTTGTTCCGGTTGCCAATATGTTCTTTTTGGCGGTCCGCCAGTTTGGGGCGAGGATACGTCCGATTTTGACGCAGGAGGCTCTGCAAACGGCACGGCAACCACCGCCGCGGTGGGGCTCCGACACCGTCCTTCGCGCCCGGCGCCCTCGTCGTTCGGGGTCGATGCGCACAAAGGCGAAGCCGGATCGAGACCTGCCGGATTCCGCGCCCTAGTCTGCGAAGCGCGATCCGGCGGCCAGCAGCGGATCAAACAATTGCTGCCACAGCCAACGGCGGTCGATCGGGAGGTCAGCTCGCAATACCATGCCGGGCCTGAGGTTTCTTCTTTCCCCAAAGGCGTTGACGTACTCGCGCCTGATGAACACATCGACCTCGTAGACCGGTTCCGTCAACTCGATCGGGTAGTTCAGCTCGCCGGGCTGGACGACCAGCGGATGTATCTCGCTCACATTTCCTTCGATCATTCCGAACCGTTCGAACGGGAAGGCATCAATCTTCAGATTTGCGACCTGTCCCTTTTCAAGGAAGCCGATTGCTCGCGTCGGCACCAACAGGCGCGCATAGAGCATGGCGCTCTCTGGCGCGATCGTAAGCAGGCGTCCGTTATTTGGCGGTGTGAAACCGTCGCGCGCCAGCAACCGGGTCACCGTTCCGGCAATGGGTGCGCGCAAAACATAGCCTTGCGCCAGAGCGAGCTCGGCCCGCTGTTGGCTCAGTCTTGCGTTTTCGCTGCCGAGGACGGCTTCGATCTCCGCCTGTCGGGAGGGCAGCGAAGCTGCTTGGGACCGAAGATCGGATGCCCGCGCGTTTGCGGCGGCGATCTGCCCATCCAATGCTCGCAAACTGCCCTGTTCATCAATCACCGCCCGCCGCCGCCGATCCACTTCGACCGCCGGCGCGAAGCCCTGAACTTGAAGACGGGCGAAACGTTCGAGATCGCTTTCGGCGAGCGCCACAGCATCGGCCTGGCTGTCCCTCTGCCGCTCGAGAATGGCGAGCAGATCTTCTTGGGCGGCGATCTGATCCTCAAGACGGCCCAGCTCGTTGGCGTAGCTTTGGGCGATGGCCTCTCCCCGCTGCCGCAGAGCGGTGACCTGACGGTCAATTTCGGATAGCTGCAGATCCAGCGTCAGGCCGGACTCCAAGCTTTCCACATCGGAGCTGAACTCGACAAGGGGGTCGCCGACCGCGACTGTCTGCCCTTCGCGAACAAACACGCGGCTGACGCGGCCCCCCCGGACAGGCCGGACATCGACGACGCCGGTTTCAGCGTACAGAAAGCCGGGCACGGTCTCGGAGCGGGTATAGCGACCCAGCGCCAGGATCGCGAAGACGGAGCCGCAGATAACGACGAGGACCGCCGTCCAGATCATCAACGATGGCGGCTGGGCCAGCCGCACTTCTCCCCAAAGGCGGCGGCGCTTGCTTTCAATGGCCTCCTGCCGAAACAGCTTCACGAACCGGCTCCTGCCCCGATCGCCACGTCGAAAGGCGATCGATCCGTGCCAGTGACCTCAACCACTTTTCCCTTGTCCACCAGCAGCACCCGGTTAGAGCCCCGTGCCGCCGCCTCTCGATGGGCCACCATCACACATGTGATGTTCAGACCTGAAAGCGAAGCTATCACCTTCTGCTCGAGAGCCGGGTCAAGGTTGGCCGTGCCCTCGTCCATGAAGAGGATTGCCGGGTCCTTGTAGAGTGCGCGCGCGAGCAGCAGGCGTTGCTTCTGTCCGCCTGACAGGATCGAGCCCATTTCGCCAACGAGGCTGTGATAGCCCATGGGCATCCGCATGATCTCGTCATGCACATGGGCCAGACGGCAAGCGTGTTCGACCTTTTCGATATCCATCGTCGCGTCAAAGAAGCAGACGTTGTCGGCGATCGTGCCGCTGAGCAGCTGGTCGTCTTGCATGACCACTCCTATGCGCTCTCGCACCGCCAGCAGACCCAGCGCGCGCATGGGGTGCCCGTCCATCAGCACCTCGCCTTCCACGGGTTCGTAGATGCCAATCAATACCTTCAGCAGCGTCGACTTGCCGCCGCCTGATGGGCCGACTACCGCGACGGACTCACCAGGCTGAATGCGAAACGAAACGCCTTGCAGGATCCATGGATCATAGGGGCCATACCGGAAGCATAGAGACTGCGTCTCGATGGCGCCCATCAAGGGCTTGGCCAGAATTGTGGGGCCATCCGAACCGCGCTCGGCGTCCGTGTGGACTATGTCCGCCAACCGTTCCAGGTGAAGGCCCAGCATGCGAAACGTAAAAAAGGCGCCGATCAGGCTTCCGACGCGGGCGGAGAACTGGCCCGCATATGCCTGGAAAGCGAAGAACATGCCGAGGGTCATGACTCCGTCGATGACCTGAAGCGCGCCGAAGTAGAGCATGACCAGCCCGTGCAAGCCGGTCCAGACGCTCATCGAGGACGCGCCCCACAGATTGAAGGAGCCTTGGCGAAACGCGGCGTTCTGCTGCTCGGCTACCGCGTTCTGCCACAAGCTGTGCCGCTCGGCCTCACGCCGGGCGATCTTGATCGCGCGGGCGCCGCGAACGGTCTCCAGAAATACGGAATCGGACCTGGCTGCCAGGTTCAGGTTCTCCTCGGCGAGGCGCCGGGCGGTTGGGAAGGCGAGCGTCCGCACGGCGAAGATGACAACCAGGTTGATCGCCACGATTGCCGACAGCACTGGCGAGTAGAGAACCATGATGACCGCGACGGGGAGAACCATCACTGCGTCCAGGACGATCCCGACGAGGCCGCCGGTGAGGAACGACTGAGCGGGCATCAGCGACCCGAACCGGGACATCACGTCCCCCACATGACGCCGCTCGAAAAAGTCCGTGGGCAGCCGTAGCAGGTGCTTCAGCAGGTTCCCGGAAAGCTGAATCGACAGTCGCTGGCCGGCGTGCAACTGGATGAATCCACGCAGGGTGGTAACCGCCGTCTGGATAACGATCAGCGCGCCGAAGCCTATCAATATGGCGGTCAGCAGGTCGCGATCGGCGCGGCCGATGACGTCGTCCACCACAAGCTGGCTGGCCAAGGGCGTGATCAGGCCAACCGCCTGAAGGACCAACGTCAGCAGAAACAACTGGACGAGGAAAAGCTTCAAACCCGTGAAGCGGCTCCACAGGTCGCCCAGCCGGACCCTTTCGACCTGCTCCTTCTTCTCGAAGTGCGGCGCGGGAATCAGCTCCAGGGCGACGCCGGTGAAATGGCGTGACACCTCGGCCAGCGGCAGCTTGCGCAAACCCAGGGAGGGGTCAGCGACCAGGGCGTGGCGGCGGCCCACCCCGCGGAGCACCACGTAGTGGTCCAGGCCCCAGTGCAGGATGGCGGGGGTTTCGAGCTTGCCGAGCTCATCGAGGTCGCAGCGCACGGCGCGGGCCGAGAACCCCAGGGCATCAGCGACGGCGATCAGGCCCTTGAGGCTGGAGCCCCCCAACGAGAAGGGGAATCTGCGCCTGAGTTCGCTCAGGGTCTCGCGCCGTCCGTGATGGGCCGCCACCATGGCCAGACAGGCCAGCCCGCACTCGGCCGCCTCAGCCTGCAATACAACTCGACGATCGAGCACGGCTCTCCCCATACCGCCGCTCCGGGAGCGTTGGTCGTCTACGCCTTGACACGCCTCGCGCTAAAGTCAAGATTGTATTGTTCGTCCAGAACAACCCTTACTTTTAAGGAGGATGAGATGCGTGCATTGACCATGGAGGAGTTGACGTGCGTCGTTGGCGGCCAGACTGCTCCCAGCGGTGGCGGCAGTCAGCCCAGCGGTGGCGGCAGTCAGCCGAGCGGCGGGGGAAGCCAGCCCGGCGGATCTGGCGACAACGTCCCGAACGTGGGCGAAGGCGTCGGCAACGCCCTTGACAACCCGTTCACAACTATCGGGCGCTGGATCGATACGGCGATAGAGTTTCTCGTGGACGACACAAACGAGAACCTGAGCAACATGCCGGGACCATCGCATCCCAGCAATCCGCAACCGCCGCAGCCGCCGACGGGACCCTATTCCGGGCCGTAACCGGAACGCGTACAACAATGTCAGCCGGGGGACGCGACCTTCATCGCGTCCCCCGAAGTTATCCGATTGGCTTCCTATGAAATCAGCCCGCTGGATCATGCTTGCGATACTGACGGGGCTGCTGTGCTTCGCAATCGCGCTGGCCTGGACGGTGGGCTACAGCTTCGCTCTGGATTCGTTCGGCCTGGCGGACCTGCAGACGGGAGCAGCAAATTTCAAAGCTGAAGTTGCGAGCCTTGATCTGGCGCGGATACTGTTCAGCTATGTGCTGCTCCCCGCTTTGATCGAGAGTGTTGTATTTGTTCTGATATACTGGATGCTTGGTGCTGGTGCGAAGTTTGGTTTATCCAATCTGCCTCTATTTCTTATCTTGATCGGGCTGTACGGATATTTCGCCCACGGAGGCACGCCTGTTGAAGTCGGCAAGGCCACGGCGTTCGTGGTGCTGGGGCTGTTGTTCTGGAAGTCAAGAACTGGCGTCGGTGTGGCGGGTTCATACGGATTAATCGCGCTGAGCCATTTTGTATGGAACGGCACATCGATATTGATCTGGTACTTTCGCCAAGCCGCCGGGTGAAGCTCACATAGCGCTGGCGGAGCCGCGGAGACTTCACCCCACCCACCGGATTTCCGCTCTCGTGACCGCTCCGACGCGGGCGGCGCGGCCCCACCGCCGCCTCCGCACTTGATCCCCGCCCGGCCCCATGCGTTCAGAGGGCCATGACCAAACCCCGCAAGTCCGCACTGCTGAATATCCGCAACGCCCGCGCCGGCGACGTCGAGGCCATCTCGAGGCTGGTGGCCAAGGTCTACAAGGACATGCCGGCCTATACCCCCGGCATGCTGCGCGGCCAGATCGCGGCCTTTCCGGACGGGCAGTTCGTGGTCGAATACGCCGACGAGATCGTCGGCTACGCCGCCGGCTTCCGCATCGACGAGAAGACGGCCATGTCGCCGCACACCTGGGGGCAGATCACCGGCGGCGGCTATGCGGCCCGGCACGATCCGCTGGGCGAGTGGTTCTACGGCATGGAGGTGTGCGTCGATCCGGACCGGCGCCGGCTGCGCATCGGCCAGCGGCTTTACGACGCCCGTCGCGACCTGTGCGAGGCGCAGAACCTGAAGGGCATCGTCTTCGGCGGGCGCATGCCCGGGTTGGCGCGGCGCAAGACAGCCTATCCCGATCCGCGCGAGTACCTGGACGCAGTGACGGCGCGCAAGCTGAACGACCCCGTGATCGGCTTTCACATGCGCGCCGGCTTCGAGCCGATCGGGGTGCTTGAGAATTACCTGACCTCGGACACGGCCTCGTTGGGCCATGCAGCGCACATGGTGTGGCGCAATCCCTACTATGCCGAGACCCACGGTCGCGGGGCGGCGTTCGCGGTCAAGGAGAACGTGCGGGTGGCGACGGTGCAGCTGCAGGCCCGCAAGGTCGCCAGCTTCGAGGAGTTCATCCATAACGTCGAATATTTTGTCGACGTGACCTCGGACTATCGCTCGGACTTCGTCGTCTTTCCCGAGCTGTTCACCCTGCAGCTGCTGTCGCTGGAATCGAAGAAGCTGACGCCGGTGGAATCCATCGAGGCCCTGACCCGCTACACCCCGCGGTTCGTCGAGGCGCTGAGGAAGATGGCGGTGTCCTACAACATCAACATCATTGGCGGCTCCCACCCGACCCGGGCGGAGGACGGCGACATCCAGAACGTGGCCTATGTCTTCCTGCGCGATGGCTCGGTGCACGAACAGGAGAAGATCCACCCAACCCCCAATGAGCGGCACTGGTGGAACATCAAGGGCGGCGACCGGGTCCACGCCATCGACACCGACTGCGGTCCGATCGGGGTGCTGATCTGCTACGACTCCGAGTTTCCCGAGCTGGCGCGGCGGCTGGTCGACGAGGGCGCGCGCCTGCTGTTCACCCCGTTCTGCACCGACAACCGGCAGGGCTATCTGCGGGTCCGCTACTGCGCCCAGGCCCGGGCCATCGAGAACCAGTGCTACGTCGTCCTGTCGGGCAATGTCGGCAACCTGCCGAACGTCGAGAACATGGACATCCAGTACGCCCAGTCGTGCATCCTGACGCCCTGCGACTTCCCCTTCGCGCGCGACGGGGTGGCGGCCGAGGCCAGCGAGAACGTCGAGACGGTCACCGTCGCCGACCTCGACCTCTCCGACCTCGGCTGGGCGCGGTCCCAGGGCACCGTCCGCAACCTGCGTGACCGCCGCTTCGACCTCTACAAGACCGTGTGGACCGACGGGGGTTGAGCGTCAGGCCGGGCGTCGCCAGGCGACGATGCCGAGGGTGGAGATCTGAACGGCCTCGCCGTGCTGGTTGCGGGTCTCGTTGCGGGTGCGGACCATGCCGCGGTCGGGGCGGGATCTGGACGGGGTGATCTCGAGGATTTCGACGTGGACGGTCAGGGTGTCGCCGGGGCGGGTCGGGCGCGGCCAGGTGGTCTCGCCGCCGACTCCGATCAGGCCGCCGGCGAAGGGCAGGCCGTCGACCAGCAGGCGCATGCTCAGGGCCGCGGTGTGCCAGCCGCTGGCGGCGAGGCCGCCGAACAGGCTGTCCTTCGCCGCCGCCTCGTCGAGATGGAAAGGCTGGGGGTCGTAGTCGCGGGCGAACGCCTTGATGGCGTCGGCGGTGACGTTCACGGAGCCGGTGACGAAGGTCTGGCCGACGTGGAGATCCTCGAGATGGAGCGGGGTCACGTCACGCCTCCGCGGCGGGGGACGGGACGGGCTCGGCGAGGCGGGCCCAGCCCGAGACCGCGCCGCCGAGGACGAGCACGGCGAGGGCGGCCATCAGCCACGGCCGGACCGCGGCTCGCTCCGGCGACAGCGGCCGGGCCAGCATCAGGATGAGCAGGCCGATCAGGACGAGGACGCCGGGCAGATCCATGCCGATGCCGAGGAAGACCGGATGCGACAGCCCGACCAGCCAGGCGCCGCCGAGGACGACACCGACGGCGACGGGGAGCAGCGATCCGGGTCGGGTCAACCCGGGGTCGAGGAAGGCGGCGAGGGCGGCGACGGCGGCGGCCAGCAGGCCGGGCCACAGGAACAGGAAGGCGGTCTCGGGGGCCAGCGCCTGGGCCGCCGCCCCGATGCCGAGCACGAGGGCGATCAGGCCGATCCAGCCGCCCCAAGCCGAACGGGCCGCGAGTCCGGGAAACAGCGACAGGCCGACGGCGAGCACCGCGGCGCCGGTCACGATCGGGCTGAAGCCGCCAAGGCCCAGGGCGAGCAGGGCGGCGAGGGCGAGGGCGCCCGCGGTCACCCGCCGGTCCGGCCGCGCCCGTCCGCCGAGCAGGCCCATGGCAAGGGCGAGGACGGCGAGTGCGGCCCCCGCCTCCATCCACGGCAGCCGGGCCAGCAGGGTGTAGTAGGCCTCGGCGCTGTCGGCCCGGCCGCTCATGGGTCCGGCGAGAACC
>JAEYUE010000323.1 GCA_023433655.1 Pseudomonadota bacterium
CAGCACCGCTCCGTCCGGGGTCACCGCAAAGGCCTCGTCCGCGTCCGCCGCCAGCCGGCCCAGCCGCCGCGCGATCTCCGGCGTCACCGCCTGACGCGCCGCATGGCGCAGGGCGCGGTCCTCCAGCGCGCTGCCGCCCTTGTCGATCTGGAAGTCGATGCCGGAGAGCCGGCCCACGGCGTGGCCCTCGACCACGACAGCGCCGTCGTCGTCCACGTCGGCGACGGCGTCCTCGCGCACGTTCAGGGCCCGCATCAGGGCCGTCGTCCGCCGGTCGACGAACCTCGCGGTCAGCCGGTCGTGCAGCACGTCGGACAGCCGCTCCTCCAGCGCCTTGGTCCGCTCGCGCCAGCCCTGCGGCTGATCCAGCCAGTCCGGCCGGTTGGCGATGTAGCTGAGGGTCCGCACCCCGCTCAGCCGCGCCGACAGCTGGTCGATCTGGCCGTCGTCGCGGTCGAGGTCGGCGAAGCGCGGGGCGATCCAGTCGGCGGTCAGTCGCCCGCGCCTGCCGGTCAGGGCCTCGAATATCTCCTTGGCCAGCCGGGCGTGCTCGTCCAGCGTGGTCTTCTGGAAGTCGGGCAGCTGGCACGCTTCCCACAGCCTCATGATCGCTCCGCGCGAGCGGCCGACGCGGGCGACCTCGTCATCCTTGATCAACCGCCGCAGCAGGCACTCGTCCAGCGCCGGCTGCGTCAGGTTCAGCCCCCGGACGCCGGGCGTCACGGTGAGAGAGCGCAGCAGGTCCGGCAAGGTGTCGAAGTCCAGCCGCGCGTTGCGCCACTCCGCCGCCTCGACCGGGTCGAAGCGGTGCTCGACCACCTGGTCGACCAGATCGGAATCCAGCTCGATCGCCTCGCCGGTGACGCCGAACGTCCCGTCGCGCAGGTGTCGCCCGGCCCGCCCGGCGATCTGGCCGATCTCGTGCGCGTGCAACCAGCGCGTCCGGCGGCCGTCGAACTTCCTCAGGCCGGCGAAGGCGACATGGTCGACGTCCATGTTCAGGCCCATGCCGATGGCGTCGGTCGCCACCAGGAAGTCGACCTCACCCGACTGGAACAGTTCGACCTGGGCGTTGCGGGTGCGCGGGCTGAGGCTGCCCATGACCACCGCCGCCCCGCCGCGCTGGCGGCGGATCAGCTCGGCGATGGCGTAGACCTGCTCGGTGCTGAAGGCGACGATGGCGCTGCGCGGCGGCAGGCGGGTCAGCTTCTTCGACCCGGCGTAGCTCAGCGTCGACAGCCGCTCGCGTTCAACGATCTCGACGTCGGGGACCAGCGCACGCACCAGCGGAGCCATGGTCCCGGCCCCGAGGAACATCGTCTCGTGCCGGCCGCGGGCGTGCAGCAGCCGCTGGGTGAAGACGTGCCCCCGCTCCGGGTCGGCCACCAGCTGGATTTCGTCCACCGCCAGAAACTCGACCTGCCGCTCCATCGGCATGGCCTCGACCGTGCAGACGAAATAGGCGGCCCGCGGCGGGACGATCTTCTCCTCGCCGGTGACCAGGGCCACCGCGGCCGCCCCGCGGCGTTTGACGATGCGATCGTAGATCTCGCGCGCCAGCAGCCGCAGGGGCAGGCCGATCATGCCCGAGGCGTGGCCCAGCATCCGCTCGACCGCCAGATGGGTCTTGCCGGTGTTGGTGGGGCCCAGAACCGCGACGACGCGCGAGGGGGCCATGCCGGTGGCGCGGTCGCTCATGACTTCCGAAAGGTGGCGTTCGCCGTCCGGTTCCTCAAGCGGCGCCGTGGGTCAACGTTCGTGCTCCGCCCGCCATGCCGCGAGGGCCGCTTCCTGGTCGGGGAAATGACGCGCCGTACTGGCGCCCGCGCCGTTGCCGCAGAAGAAGCGCTGCAAAGGCAGAATGCGGTCCGCCGGCCTGGCTGTCCGCCAGTCGGGCTGGCCGTCGTCGTCGGTGTATCTGCCCGCCCACAACGCCTCGCCTTCGGCCGTCATATTGGCGGCGAGATGCAAGCCCAGCCGGTCCGGGCACCTGAACGCCATCAGGGCGAAGTCATAGGCTTCGCGCGGATCCGCATCAGGAGAGCGATAGCCGCCGAAGGTGAGCATCTCGAATTTGAAGGTTCCATCCTCGTAGGTGATCGAGGCGCGATCCATCACCTCCCAGAAGCCATTGACGCTGTAGGTGGTCATCCAGCGATCGCGCAGGTTGAAGCGGATGAAGCCGCAGCCGTCGCCCTCCACCTCGGTGCTGGCCAGCATGAACAGCGCACCGGGGGCGCCAAGCGCCGTCCCGAACAAGGTGAACAGCGGCTCCCCGTTCTCCAGTTTGGCGTGATACCGCAGCTGGCCTGGCGCGACCGCGTAGACGCCGTCCGTTTCGGCCGCATAGGCGTGCCCGCCGATCTCCGGGGTGGTCGGGTAGCGGGCCTTGGCGGTGTCGACCCGCGCCCCGGCGCTCCGCATCGCGGACAGGGCGCTGCTGTTCAGGCAGGCTGAGACCTGCGGTTCGGCCTCCGACTGCGCCGAGGCTGGCTGACCGGGCGCCCACGCCAGAGCCGCGAGCGCGAACAGAACCACCCCGAGTTTCATCCCGACCTCCCACCCGTCTGGTTTGTACCTACGAGGCGGCGCCGGGCGTGTCGACCAACGATTCCTAACGGCGTCGGGAAGCTTGGCGGAACAGGGGCGAAACGAATCAGGACCGAATCGCCGACACCGCCCGATTCGGGGTTTGTTCTCCACAAGATATTGTATCTTAAAGGCGATTAACCACAAGCCGGAAGCCGGGGGGCAGGAGCGGCCGGGTTCGGCCAAGGTGGGATGGCGACGATTTCGGGCGCGGCCCCGCTTCCCCCGCAGGCTTTCAGCCGCTAGGTCAGCCCGCAGTGGCCCCGTAGCTCAGCTGCATAGAGCAAGGCTTTCCTAAAGCCGAGGTCGCAGGTTGGAGTCCTGCCGGGGTCGCCATTCGCCTACCGCCACTTCGAGCCTTCGCCGTGCTTGCCGACGCTCTTCCATTCGGGCGGGGCGGCCTTGTGGACGTACTGCTCGGCGACCAGCCAGCCCTTCAGCGGGCGCAGCA
>JAEYUE010000021.1 GCA_023433655.1 Pseudomonadota bacterium
GATTCCAGAACCATGGCTGACCCTGTGGTCATCGTCGTCGGCAACGAAAAGGGCGGGGCTGGCAAGTCCACCCTCGCCATCCACATCGTCTGCGGCCTGCTGCATGCCGGCCGCTCCGTGGCCATCATCGACCTCGACCTGCGCCAGCGGTCGATGTCCAAATTCTTCGCCAACCGCGCCGCCTGGACGGCCGGCAACGGCCAGACCCTGCCCATGCCGTCCGAGCCCGACATGGGCGACGGCAAGGCCCTCGCCCGGGCCGACGAGACCGTGCAGCTGGCCCGTTTCGACGCCGCCTTCGCCGAGGCGCGCGGCCAGGCCGAGTTCATCCTGATCGACACGCCCGGCGGCGATACGCCCCTGTCCCGCGCCGCCCATGGCCTCGCCGACCAGATCGTCACCCCGATGAACGACAGCTTCGTCGACTTCGACCTGCTCGGCCAGGTTGACCCGGTCACCCTCGATCTGCTCAAGCCCTCGATCTACTCCGAAAGCGTCTGGGAGGCGCGCAAGCACCGCGCCATCACCGAGGGCCGCACCGCCGCCATCGACTGGATCGTGGTCACCAACCGCCTCGCCGTCGCCGCCGCCCGCAACCGTCAGCGGCTGGAAGAGCGGATGGAGAAGCTGGCCCGCCGCGTCGGCTTCCGCATGGGGCCGGGCCTGCGCGACCGGGTCATCTACCGCGAGCTCTTCCCCTTCGGCCTGACCGTCGCCGACCTGTCCAACGAGGTGCGGCCGGTGGCCGTCTCCCTCGCCCACGTCGCCGCACGCCAGGAGCTGCGCAACCTGATGCAGGCCCTGGGCCTCGACGGCGGTTCGCTCAACGCGCCGCTGGACGCCGCTGCGTGAGACCCCGGACCCCGGCATGGGCCTGATCTGGCTGGCCCTGGCAGCCATCGCCGTCTGGGCCCTGATCCGGCTGGGCCGCCAGACCGAGCGGCGGGGCCGGGGTCACTGGCGCGTCACCGCCACCCTGTTCAGCGCCGTGCTGATCGCCGGCGCCGTCCTCGCGGCCGCCCGCGGAGCCTGGCTGTTCGCCGCCGGTCTGGCGGGCGCCGGCCTGTGGCTGACCGTCGCCTCGCGCCAGCGACAGGCGGCGCCCCGCAGCGAAGCCATGACCGAGGCCGAGGCCCGTTCGCTGCTCGGGGTTTCGGCGGACGCCGGCCGGGAGGACATCAACGCCGCCTGGAAGCGGCTGATGGCCCGCGCCCACCCCGACCAGGGCGGCACAGAGGGGCTGGCCGCGCGCCTCAACGCCGCCCGCGACCGCCTGCTCAAGGGGTGAGGCTCAGGCCTCGGCGGCCTTCTTCTTCGCCGGCGCCTTCTTCGCGGCCGGCTTCTTCACCGCGGCCTTCTTGGGAGCCGCCTTCTTTGCGGGCGCCTTCTTGCCCTTCGGCCCCGCCGCCGCCTTCGCCGCCAGCAGCGGCAGGGCCGCTTCCAGCGTCAGCTCTTCCGGCGCCGTCCCCTTGGGGAGGGTGGCGTTGATCTTGCCCGATTTCACATAGGGCCCGAAGCGGCCGGCCATGACATGAACCGGCTCGCCCGTCTCCGGGTGAGCCCCGAGGTCCTTCAGCGGCGCTGCAGCCGCGCCGCGTCCGCCGAACTTGCCAGCCCGCTTCTCGGCCAGCAGGGCCACCGCCCGGTTGAGGCCGACCTCGAACACCTCGTCGATGTCCGCGACGTTCGCGTAGGTGCCGGCGTGCTGCACGAACGGTCCGTAGCGGCCGAGACCGGCAGTGATCGGCTTGCCGTCCTCGGGGTGAAACCCGACCTCGCGCGGCAAGGCCAGCAGCCGCAGCGCCTGCTCCAGCGTCAGCGACGCCGGCGACCAACCCTTGGGCAGGGACGAGCGTTTCGGCTTCTCGGCCCCGGGAGGCGTGGTTTCGACATACGGCCCGAAGCGGCCGATCTTCAGGTGCACCGGCTGGCCGGTGTCCGGATCGACGCCCAGTTCCCGGTCGGTGCCGGCCTCCTCGTTCGAGGCCCCGCTGCCGAAGCCGCGGGTGTATTTGCATTCCGGATAGTTGGAGCAGCCGATGAAGGTCGACTTCATCTTGAAGCTGGCCTTCAGGTGCAGCCGTCCCGTGCCGCAGACCGGGCACAGGCGCGGGTCCGAGCCGTCGGCCTTCGGCGGGAACAGGAAGGGCCCGATGGCCTCGTCCAGCTTGTCGATCACCCCCTGAAGCGCGGTGACCTCGGCGGTGGCCGGCTTCAGCTGGCCCCAGAAGTCGCGCAGCAGCTTCTTCCAGTCCAGATCGCCGGCAGACACGGCATCCAGCTGGCTCTCCAGATCGGCGGTGAAATCGTATTCGACCCACTGGCCGAAGAACTGCTCGAGGAAGGCGGTCACCAGCCGGCCGGTGTCCTCGGGAATGAACCGGTTCTTGTCCATCCGCACATAGCCGCGGTCGCGCAGCGTGGTCAGGATCGAGGCGTAGGTCGACGGCCGCCCGATGCCCAGCTCCTCCAGCTTCTTGACCAGGGTGGCTTCCGAGAAGCGCGGCGGCGGCTCGGTGAAGTGCTGCTCGGTGCGCACCGCCTGGACCTTGGCGGCGGCCCCTTCCTTCAGCGCCGGCAGGCGGGTCGAATCGTCCTCGTCCTCGCCGTCCTTCGGCCGCTCGTCGCGGCCCTCCTCATAGACGGCCATGAAGCCGTCGAAGGCCACCACCTGGCCGGTGGCGCGCAGGCCGGTCTGGCCGTCCGGCGTCTCGACCTCGACCGTGGTCCGGTCCAGCCGCGCCGACTCCATCTGGCTGGCGATGGTCCGCTTCCAGATCAGTTCGTAGAGGCGCTGCAGGTCGCCTTCCAGACGCAGGGTCTCGGGCGCCCGCGCCATGTTGGTCGGGCGGATCGCCTCGTGCGCCTCCTGGGCGTTCTTGGCCTTGGTCTTGTAGTGGCGCGGCTGCTCCGGGACATACGCCGGCCCGAAGCGTTCACCGATGACCTGCCGCGCCTGGGAGATGCCCTCGGGGCTGACGTAGAGGCCGTCGGTCCGCATGTAGGTGATCAGGCCGCCCTGGTCGTCCACGCCCTCGTACAGCTTCTGCGCCGCCTGCATCGTCCGCTGCGCCGTAAAGCCCAGCTTGCGGCTGGCCTCCTGCTGCAGGGTCGAGGTCATGAAGGGCGGGCTGGGCGCGCGCTTGACCGGCTTCTTCTCGATCGAGCGGATGGTGAATTGGCCGGCGTTGATCGCCTCGCGCGCCGCCGTGGCCATGGCTTCGGAGACGATGTCCAGCCGCTGCACCCGCTTGCCGGCGTGCTTGACCAGCCGGGTCGTGAACGGCGGGCTGTCGGCGGTCAGGTCGGCCTCGACCGACCAGTATTCCTGCGGGCGGAAGGCCTCGATCTCCAGCTCGCGGTCGACGACGATGCGCAGGGCCACCGACTGCACCCGTCCGGCCGAGCGGGCGCCCGGCAGCTTGCGCCACAGCACCGGCGACAGGGTGAAGCCGACCAGATAGTCCAGCGCCCGGCGGGCCAGGTAGGCCTCGACCAGCTCCATGTCCAGCTGACGAGGCGCAGCCATCGCCTCCAGCACCGCCGGCTTGGTGATGGCGTTGAAGGTGACCCGCTCGACCGGCTTGTCCTTCAGCGCCTTCTTCTTGGTCAGGATGTCCAGAACGTGCCAGCTGATCGCCTCGCCCTCGCGGTCGGGGTCGGTGGCGAGGATGACGCGGTCGGCCTTCTTCGCGGCCTCGGTCAGTTCGGAAATCCGCTTTGAGGCCTTGGGGTCGATCTCCCACGACATGGCGAAATCGTCGTCGGGCATGACCGAGCCGTCCTTCGACGGCAGGTCGCGGACGTGGCCGTAGGACGCCAGGACCTGGAAGTCCGGACCGAGGTATTTGTTGATGGTCTTGGCCTTGGCGGGGCTCTCGACGACGACGAGGTTCATGCGGGGAGGGGGCCTTGCAGCGGGCTCGAAAGGGGGCGGAACGTGGTTGGCGCGGGCGTCGCTGTCAATCGGCCCGGGAATTCAGGGGCGCGGTCAGCTGGAGACCAGACCTCCCGGCAGCAGGCTGGCCCGCCCCGCCAGGCTCAGCTCGAGCAGGGCGGCCGCGACCATTCCGACCGGCGCCGACAGCGCCCTGGCGAGCTCATCGCGCGGCGTGGGGGTGGGCGACAGCAGCGCGGCGACCCGCTCGATGAAGGCCTCGTCGACCTCGTCCGGCGCTCCATCGAACGGATTGTCGGACGCCGGCTCGCCCAGCGTTCTCAGGGTGGAGAAGGCGCGTTCCACGTCATCCACGCCCTCGCACAGGATCGCGCCCTGGCGCAGCAGTTCGTTGGGCCCCTTCGAGCGCGGGTCCAGCGGCGACCCGGGCACAGCGAAGACGTCCCGCCCCTGCTCGGCCGCCAGCCGGGCGGTGATCAGCGAGCCCGAGCGCAGCTCCGCCTCGACCACGATCACCCCCCGCGACAGGCCGGCGATGATCCGGTTGCGGCGTGGAAAGTCCTTCGCTTGCGCCTTCGCCCCGATCCGGCTTTCGGAGACGACGCAGCCCCGCTCGGCGATCTGCCGATAAAGCTCGGCGTTGTCCGGCGGGTAGATGTCGTCGACCCCGCCGCCCAGCACCGCCGCCGTCCCCGTTGGCAGCGCTCCGTTATGCGCCGCGCCGTCGATGCCGCGCGCCAGGCCGGAAACGACGACGTAGCCGGCTTCACCCAGCTGCTGCGCCAGCCCGCGGGCGATCCTCTGTCCGCCCGCCGAGGCGATCCGCGCCCCGACCACGGCGATGCACGGCCGCGCCAGCAGACTGATGTCGCCCAGCGTCCACAGCACCGGCGGGGGCGGATCGACCGCAGCCAGCGTCCCGGGATAGGCCGCGTCGCCCAGCACCGTCAGCCGCGCGCCCGCCGCGGCGCCAGCCTCCATCTCGGCCTCGATCTCGGCGACCGACGGCAGGTCGAGGCCGTGGCCGCCGCCCTTGCGGATCAGGTCGGGCAGGGCGGCGACCGCGCGCTCGGCGCTGCCGAAACGGTCCAGAAGCTGCTTGAAGGCGACCGGCCCGACCCGGTCAGTGCGCGCCAGCCGCAGTCGGGCGAACCGCTCCGTCTCCGGCAGCGGCGCCCCTGCGGTCACGCCTTCCCGGCTCCGATGCGCGGTTCGGCGCCCTTCAGCAACCGGCCGATGTTCTGGTGATGGCGCAGCCAGATCAGCGCCGCCGTCACGGCCGCCAGCACGGCGACCGGGGCGGGCGCCGGCAGGCCGACCACGGCCAGCGGGGCGATGGCGTAAAGCGGCGCGGCGGCCGACGACACCAGGGCCGCCAGCGAGGAGATGCGGAACAGGGCGGCGACGATCAGCCAGGTCGCGCCGGCGATCAGCCCCAGCGGCCAGGCCGCCGCCAGCAGCAGGCCGAAGAAGGTCGCCACCCCCTTGCCGCCCTTGAAGCCCAGCCAGACTGGGAACAGGTGGCCGAGGAAGGCCGCGCCGCCGGCGATGGCCCCGGCGACCTCGTTGTCGAACAGTTCGCGGGCGATCAGCAGCGCCACGGCGCCCTTGCCCGCATCGAGGATCAGGGTGGCGATGGCCAGGTCCTTGCGGCCGGTGCGCAGCACATTGGTCGCGCCGATATTGCCCGAGCCGATGCCGCGCACGTCCTGCCCGGTCACCGCGCGGGTCAGGATCACCCCGAACGGGATGGAGCCCAGCAGGTATCCGCCCGCGGCGACGAGCGCGAGCGTACCCAGGGCCGGGCCGACCAGATCCTGCAACTGATTCGCTCCCCTCTAGCGTCCGTCGTGGACGATGCGTCCGCCGACGACGGTGAGCAAGACCCTGCCCTGCAGACGGCGCCCGTCGAAGGGCGAGTT
This sequence comes from Pseudomonadota bacterium, assembly GCA_023433655.1. Taxonomy (GTDB): domain Bacteria; phylum Pseudomonadota; class Alphaproteobacteria; order Caulobacterales; family Caulobacteraceae; genus Brevundimonas. The sequence continues at coordinate 5,821 of JAEYUE010000021.1, forward strand.
CTTCGATTTGGACTTCAGCGCATCAGCGTCGATCACCACCGGCGCGTTCGCGTCGAACAGGGTCAGGTCCGCGGGCGCGCCGCTCGCCAGAACCCCCGCCTCGAGGCCGAGCAGGCCTGCCGGCCCGTGGGTCAGCGGCCGCAGCACGTCCAGCAGCTCCAGCCCGTCCGCATGGTGCAACGACAGCGCCGCCGGGAGCAGGGTCTCCAGACCCACCGCGCCGGGCGCGGCTTCCGCGAACGGCCGGCGCTTGTCCTCGGCCGGAGCCGGGGCGTGGGCGCTGGTGATGGCGTCGATCAGACCGTCGCGCACCGCCTCGATCAGCGCCTGCCGGTCGCTCTCGGGCCGCAGCGGCGGGTCCATCCGGTAGAAGGTGCGATAGTCGCCGATGTCGATCTCGTTGAAGCACAGGTGGTTGACCGACACCGAGGCGGCGACCTCCAGCCCCCTGGCGCGCGCTCGCGCCAGCGTTTCCAGCGCGGCCTCCGTCGAGATCTGGTCGACCAGGAATCGGGCTCCGGTCTGTTCGACCAGGGCGAGGTCGCGCTCCAGCTGGATGCGTTCGGCGATGGCCGGCGCCGCGGCCAGCCCCAGCCGGGTCGCCAGTTCGCCCGAGGTGGCCACCGCCCCGTCGCTCAGCCATGGATCGGCCGGGCGGCAGGCGATGAGGGCGTTGAAGGCCGCGGCATAGCTCATCACCCGCATCAGCAGGCGGCTGTCGGCGATCACCCGGTCGACGTCGGTGAAGTACAGGGCCCCGGCCTCGTCCATCAGGCCGATCTCGGCCATGCGCTGGCCGTCGCGGCCGTGGGTGACCGCGCCTGCGGCCCGGACGTTGACCAGCCCCAGCGCCGCCCCGCGCCGCTGGATGAACTCGATCATCGCCGGATCGTCGAGGGCCGGATCGGTGTCGGGCTGGAGCACGATCGTGGTCACCCCGCCCGCCGCCGCCGACAGGCTGGCCGACTTCAGCGTCTCCTTGGGCTCGGCCCCCGGCTCGCCGGTCTTGACCCGGATGTCGATCAGGCCGGGCGCCAGGCACAGGCCGCCGGCGTCGACCGTCTCGACCCCCGCCGGCGCCGCGGCGCCCGCGCCATGCACCACCTCGGTGATGCGCCCGTCCTCGACGAGCACCGCACCGGGACCGTCATAGTCGCTCGCCGGGTCCAGCAGTCGTGCGTTCAGGATCGCCAAGGCGCTCATGCGGCGGCCTCCGCGCGCCGCGCCGACAGCCCCGCCAGCACCGCCATGCGCGCCGCGACGCCCATCTCGACCTGGTCCTGGATCAGCGACACCGACAGATCGTCGGCCACGTCGGAGTCGATCTCCACGCCGCGGTTCATCGGTCCCGGATGCATCACCTTCGCCCCCGGCTGCGCCCAGGCAAGTTTCTCGCGGTCCAGGCCCCAGAAGCGGAAATATTCGCGGGTCGAGGGCACCAGCGCGCCCTCCATCCGCTCCAGCTGCAGGCGCAGCATCATCACCACCTCGACGCCGCGCAGGCCCTCGCGCATGTCGTGGAAAACCTCGCAGCCCCAGCGGTCGGCGTCCCCCGGCACCAGGGTCGGCGGCCCGATCAGCCGCACCCGAGCGCCCATCATCGACAGCAGGGCCACGTTCGAGCGCGCCACCCGGCTGTGGGCGATGTCGCCGCAGATCGCCACCGTCAGCCCGCCCACGTCGCCGAACGCGCGCCGCAGGGTCAGCAGGTCGAGCAGGGCCTGGGTCGGGTGCTCGTGCCGTCCGTCGCCGGCGTTGACCACGGCGCAGCCGACCTTCTGCGACAGCAACGCCGCCGCGCCCGAGGCGCCGTGGCGCACCACCAGCACGTCCGGCTTCATGGCGTTCAGCGTCGCCGCCGTGTCGATCAGGGTCTCGCCCTTGGCCGTCGACGAGGTGCGCGGGCTCAGGGCCGTCACGTCGGCCCCGAGCCGCTTGGCCGCGATCTCGAACGAGGCGCTCGTGCGCGTCGAATTCTCGAAGAACAGGTTCATCACCGTCCGCCCGCGCATCAGGTCGAGCGACTTGGAGGACTGGCGGTTGAAGTCGACGAAGGCGTCGGCGAGGTCCAGCAGCGGCGGGACGGTGGCGGCGTTCAGATCGCCGGCGGACAGGAAGTGGTCACGGGGGAACGGCGCCAGCCGCTCGCGGATCAGATCGGTGACGGCGGCGGGCTGGGTCATCGAGGCCCGGCTATACGGCGGACTCACAGGAAACGGAAGGCCGCCAGCAGCATCGGTATGGTGGCGGCGCTCGCCACAGTGGTGAAAGCCACCACGCCGGCGATCAGCGGCGCGTCCCCGCCCATCTGCCGCGCCAGCACATAGGAGGCGGCCGCGCCGGGCGCCGCGCCCGCCAGCAGGGCGACTCCCTGGGCGGTGCGATCGCCGCCCAGCCAACCGCAGACGTAGAACATCGCCACCGGCAGGAGGATCAGCTTGATCACCGAAACGCCCGCGATCAGCAGCGGCCGGGCGGCGGCGTAGCGGAAGCTCAGCCCCGCCCCCGCGGTGATCAGGCCCAGGGCGATGGCGCCGGGCCCCATCATGCCGAACACGCCGTCCAGGACCCGGTTGCTGTGCAGTCCGGCCAGGTTCAGTGCGGCCCCGACCCCGCAGGCCCAGATGATCGGATTGCGCGCCAGCGAGCGCAGCGCCAGCCGCCAGCCGCCGCCCTGGCCTGCGCCCCACCGGGCGAGAGCCAGGACGCAGATCACGTTCAGGGCCGGGGCCAGCACGCCGAACGCCACCGCCGCGGTTCCCAGCCCCGCCGTCCCGAACACCGCCCCCGCCACAGGCAGGAAGACGAAGCCGTTCCAGCGGATCACCCCCTGGAAGACGCTGGTGAAGCTGGGGTCGCTGACCTTCAGGGTCGGCTTGGCCGCCAGCGTCAGCAGGGCCACGGCGAAGGACACGCCGATGGTGCTCAGGGCGACAGGTCCGGCGGTGCCGGCGCTGAAGTCGGCCTTCCACACCGCGGGGACGAGGAAGGCCGGATAGAAGATGAAATAGGTCAGCCGCTCCACCGCCCGCCAGCCGTCGTCCGACAGCAGGCCGCGCACTTTCAGCGTCCAGCCCAGGGCGATCATGGCGAACACCGGCACGATTCCGGCCAGCAGACCGCTCATCGGGCGGCGGCGTCCCTCAGGCGGTCCAGCGCCCCCTGCAGGATCCACGCGGCCGCGGTGCGGTCGACCACGCCGGACCGCCGCTTGCGGGTCAGGTCCAGCTCGTCGATCAGAAAGCGCTCCACCGCCGTGGTCGACAGCCGCTCGTCCTGGAACGCGACCGGGACTTCCCTCAGCCGCTGCAGGTTGCGCGCGAAGGCCCGGCACGACTGCGCCCGCGGACCCTCCGAGCCATCCATGTTCAGCGGCAGGCCGATGACCAGCCCCGAGGCCCGCCGCTCGTCCATCAGCCGCAGCACGGCCTCGGCGTCCTGGGTGAATTTCGTCTTGCGGATCAGCACCAGCGGGCTGGCGATCATCCGCGTCGCGTCAGACGCCGCGACCCCGATGGTCTTCTCGCCGAGGTCGAGCCCCAGCCACGGCGTGCCGGGCGGGGTCGAGGCGGCGAGGTCTTCCAGGGTCATTACAGTCACCGCCTGCCGGTAGGACTGGCGCGGGCCCGTGTCAAAGTGCAAAGCTGGCGCGATCGAAGAGGGAGGGTCGTCTATGAAGCCGCTGCTGTTCCTCGCCGCCCTGGTCGGGCTGGCCGCCTGCGATGCCGGCGTCGAGAGCCGCAAGGAAGCCGTGCCGCCCGCCGAACAGCCGGCCCCGCTGGCCGCCGTCGCCCCGCTGGCCGCCGCCGGGCCCGCCGCCACGCTGCAGCCCGCGACGGACGCGTCGCTTCAGCAGGCCGCCGCCGTCGTGCGCCTGGACGAACTGGCCGGGCAGGGGCCGCTGGCCGCCAAACTGTTCGGCACGGCGGGCGGCGACCCGGCCATGAACGGTCTCTACACCCACATCGCCTTCTTCCAGGGGCCCGCCGAGGGCTGGCGCGTCTTCCGCCTCGGCGACGTGCTGGACTACCGCATCCTGTCGCAGCGCGCGGGGCGCGTGGATCTGGAACTCGAGGAGAGCGTGATGGACGAGGGCTCCGGCCGCATCGCCAGCCGCACCCGCCGGGTCATCGTCGGCTGGCCGATCGCCGCCGACGGGGCCGCGCCGGCCGAGGTCACGGTCACCCCGGCGCAATAGCGTCGCCGGTGGCGTCTGAATCCTTGTGAATCCGGGGCCGGGCGGCTAATCCCGCCGCTTCTGGTTTGGCAATTGGAGGGCCGCATGGCCATCGACGCCGCGACCGTGCGCCGGGTGGCGCACCTCGCCCGCATCAAGACCCCGGAAGACCGGCTTGAGCCGCTCGCCCAGGAGCTCAACGGCATCCTGAACTGGATCGAGCAGCTCAACGAGGTCGACGTCGACGGGATCGAGCCGATGACCTCCAACGTGCGTCAGCCGCTTCGCCTGCGCGATGACGTGGTCACCGACGGGAACAAGGTCGCCGACGTCCTCTCCAACGCCCCGAAGTCGGCCGACGGCTTCTTCGTCGTGCCCAAGGTGGTCGAATAAGCCATGACCGACCTGACCAGACTGACCCTCAAGGCCGCCATTGACGGCCTCAAGGCCCGCGACTTCTCCTCGGAAGAGATCACGAGGGCCTTCGTCTCGAACATCGACGCCGCCAATCCGCGCCTCAACGCCTACGTCGTCCAGACCACCGACAAGGCGCTCGAGATGGCCCGGGCCGCCGACGCCCGGCTGGCGAAGGGGGAGGGCGGCGCCCTCGAGGGCGCCCCGCTGGGGATCAAGGACCTGTTCTGCACCGACGGCGTTCAGACCACCGCCGGCTCCAACATGCTGCGCGGCTTCGTCCCGCCCTATGAGTCCACCGTCACCGCCAACCTGTGGCGCGCCGGCGCGGTCATGCTCGGCAAGCTCAACATGGACGAGTTCGCCATGGGCTCGTCCAACGAGACCTCGGCCTTCGGTCCGGTGGTCAACCCGTGGAAGTCCTCGGCCTCGAATGCCGACCTGACCCCGGGCGGCAGTTCGGGCGGCTCCGCCTCGGCCGTCGCCGGCGACCTCTGCCTGGCCGCCACCGCCTCCGACACCGGCGGCTCGATCCGCCAGCCGGCCGCCTTCACCGGCACGGTCGGGGTCAAGCCCACCTACGGCCGCGCCAGCCGCTTCGGCATGGTCGCCTTCGCCAGTTCGCTCGACCAGGCCGGCCCGATCGCGAAGACCGTCGAGGACGCCGCCATCCTGCTGCGCTCGATGTGCTCCTTCGATCCGAAAGATTCGACCAGCCTCGACGTCGAGACGCCCGACTGGACGCAGTCGCTCGGCAAGGGCGTCAAGGGTCTGCGCATCGGCGTGCCTAAGGAATACGTCGTCGACGGCATGCCCACCGAAATCCAGGCGCTCTGGGACCAGGGCGTGCAGTGGCTTCGCGACGCCGGGGCCGAGATCGTCGAGATCAGCCTGCCGCACACGAAGTACGCCCTGCCGGCCTACTACATCATCGCCCCGGCCGAGGCCTCGTCCAACCTGGCCCGCTACGACGGCATGCGCTTCGGCCACCGCGCCGACAAGGCCGCCAGCCTGACCGACCTCTACGAGACCAGCCGGGCCGAGGGCTTCGGCAAGGAGGTCCAGCGTCGCCTGACCATCGGCGCCTACGTCCTCTCGGCCGGATTCTACGACGCGTATTACGTCCGGGCCCTGAAGGTCCGCCGCCGCATCGCCATGGATTTCGACGCGGTGTGGGACAGTGTCGACGCCATCCTGACGCCCTCGACCCCGTCCGCGGCCTTCGCGCTGGGCGACCGGCAGGTCGATCCGCTGCAGATGTATCTGAACGACATCTTCACCGTCACCGCCAACCTCGCCGGCCTGCCCGGCATCTCGGTCCCCGCCGGCCTCGACAAGGGCGGCCTGCCGCTCGGCCTGCAGGTCATCGGCAAGGCTCTCGATGAGGCGACCGTCTTCCAGGTGGCCGACGTGCTGGAGCAGAGCGCCGGCTTCACGGCCCGGCCGGAGAAGTGGTGGTGAGATTCGAGGAACGAGCAGCCCGAGTTTTGACTGGTGGCCTTATCAGCCTCGTCTTCGGATTCGCTACGTTCGTAGTCTTTGCTTTTGCTTTGTTGCTGGGACTCTATGGCGCGCCGTATGGCGGTGATCCCGTTCCAGCCGCCGAGATTGCGGGAGTGGCAGCGTTCGGTGTGCTCTTGCTTCTCGGTTTCGTAGCGGGACTCTTCATTCTGGTCCCGGCATTCCGTTCAACTCCCTCTCCAGAAGAGGGCTAGAAGACCAACATGACCGACACCGCCGCCACCCCGTCCAAACTCATCCAGGGCCGCACTGGCGCCTGGGAAATCGTCATGGGGCTGGAGATCCACGCCCAGGTGGCGTCGAGGGCCAAGCTGTTCTCCGGCGCCGCCGTCGGCTTCGGCGCGGGGCCGAACGAGCAGGTGTCGCTGGTCGACGCCGGCTTCCCCGGCATGCTGCCCGTGCTCAACAAATTCTGCGTCGAACAGGCCGTTCGCACCGGCCTGGGCCTGAACGCCAGGATCAATGCCTTCAGCCAGTTCGACCGCAAGAACTACTTCTACCCCGACCTGCCGACCGGTTATCAGATCAGCCAGCTGTTCCACCCGATCGTCGGCGAGGGGGTGATCGAGGTCGAGGCCGAGGACGGCTCCTTCTTCAACGTCGGCATCGAGCGCCTGCACCTCGAGCAGGACGCCGGCAAGCTGATCCACGACCTGTCGCCGAGCGAGTCCTACGTCGACCTCAATCGCGCCGGCACGGCGCTGATGGAGATCGTCTCCAAGCCCGACATCCGCTCGCCGGAAGAGGCGGTCGCCTACGTCAAGAAGATCAGGACCATCCTGATCTATCTCGGCACCTGCGATGGCGACATGGAGAAGGGCAACCTGCGCGCCGACGTGAACGTCTCGGTCTGCCGCGAGGGCGGCTACGAGAAGTTCAAGGCGACCGGCGACTTCAGCCATCTGGGCACGCGTTGCGAGATCAAGAACGTCAACTCGTTCCGCTTCATCAGCCAGGCCATCAACTACGAGGCCCGCCGCCAGATCGAGATCCTCGAGGACGGCGGCAAGGTCGACCAGGAAACCCGCCTCTACGACCCGACCGCCGGCGAAACGCGCTCGATGCGCTCCAAGGAAGAGGCGATGGACTATCGCTACTTCCCTGATCCGGATCTGCTGCCGCTCGAGCTGGAGCAGGCCTGGATCGACGAGATCAAGGCCTCTCTGCCCGAACTGCCCGACGCCAAGCGCCGCCGCCTGATGGCCGACTACGGGCTGTCGCAATACGACGCCGTGGTGCTGATCTCCGAACAGGCCAAGGCCGACTATTTCGAGGCCGCCGCCAAGGGGCGCGACGCCAAGCTGGTCGCCAACTGGGTCACCAATGAACTGTCGGCCCGCCTTGCCGCGAATGATCTGGATTTCGACCAGAGCCCGGTCCCGGCGGCCCACGTGGCCCAGCTGGTCGAGCTGATCGAGAACGGGACCATCTCGTCCAAGATCGCCAAGGAGGTCTTCGACCACGTCTGGAACGGAGAGGGTTCGCCGGCGGAGGTTGTCGAGAAGCGCGGCCTCAAGCAGGTCACCGACACCGGCGCCATCGAGAAGGCCGTCGACGAGATCATCGCCGCCAACCCCGACAAGGCCGCCGCCGTCGCCGAAAAGCCCCAGGCCATCGGCTGGTTCGTCGGCCAGGTCATGAAGGCCACCGGCGGCAAGGCCAATCCGGCCGCGGTCAACGACATCCTGAAGGCGAAGCTGGGCGTCTGACCCGGCTCCTCCCCATCGCGCAGGGGCGGGGAGGGATCAGAGGGGCCGGCCCGCCTGCGTCCCGACAGGCAAAAGGCCCGCTCCGGTCTCCCGGGGCGGGCCTTCTCGTTCAGCTACGCCCTTAATCCATCAGCGACAGGATCACGCCGGTGGCGATGGCCGCCAGCACGATGTCGCCGGTGTCGGTGCGATAGTAGCCGTAGCCTCGCGGCGGCGGGGCCCAGCCGTAGCGGTGATAGTCGCGCACATACCAGCTGCGGCGGTAGTTGTAGGGGATCACGTGGCCGCGCGCCCAGCGGCGGTACTCGCGGCGCTGCTGGCGTTCCCAGCGGCGGTGATCGCGTTCCCAGCGGCGATGGTCGCGGCGGTCGTGGCGATCTGCGCGGCGCTCCCAGCGCTCGTAGCGGCCGTCCCTGTCGCGGTCGCGCCGCCAATCCTGCGCAGAGGCGGCCATCGGCGCGGCGAACGTCGCCACGGACAGGACGCCGATCATCAGGGGTTTCATCATCATCACGTCTCCTTCGTCTGGAGCCGCGGTCGCCATCCATCGGAGCCCGCGACCTGAGACCCGACTGCATCGAAGGATGATCCGCACCGGCTGAACCGATGGTGAACGACTCGTTAAGGCGAGCGGGCCTGCGCCCGCCCGGGCGCGCTAGTCGAACAGTTCCCGGGTCGGGTCGCCGCCTTCGACCACCGCCCGCGCCAGCGTCCGGGTCACCGGGCGATGCAGGTCGTCCAGCCGCTCGACCACATCCGCCGCCGCCGCCGCCGAGCGATCGATGCGGCGCAGCAGATAGGGGATGACGTCCTTCGCGGGCCGGATGCCCCGCTCGGCGAACCGCGCCTCCAGCATGGCCGCGAGCACGGCGTCGTCGGGCGCCTCCACCGCGAGGGTGCGGATCGAATCGAGGCGCGAACGCAGGTCGGGCAGGGCGGTCTCCCAGACCGACGGGGGCTCGCGCGACACCAGCAGCAGCGCCCCGCCGGGCGCCTGGGCGAGGTTGATCAGGTGGAACAGGGTCTCGTCATCGATGTCGCGGGCCCGGTCCAGCAGCACCGGCCGTCCCTCCAGCTCCAGCGGGTCGATCAGCGCGGCCTCGGCCCCGTGCAGGGCGACGGCGCCGACCCGCTCGGCCCAGATCTGGCCCAGCCGGCTCTTGCCCGAGCCTTCGGGGCCGCACAGCGCCATCACCCCGCCGATCAGGTCGGGCCAGTCCGACAGCGCCTCCCGGGCGGCCCGGTTGCAGCCCGAGACGACGAACCCCTCCGCGCCCTCGGGCAGGTCGCGTTGCAGCGGCAGGCGCATCTGGTCGACGGGGGGAAGGCGCGCGGTCATCGCCCGCCGTTATAGCAGACCCGGCGGCGGGTTCCTCCGGCCTCCGTGGACAACCCGTTTCGGCTGTGGACCGCCGGGCGGCGGGGGAGCGAGGACGAGGAGGGCGACGGGCCTCGCGGTCCGCAAACCTTGACTTTCGCGGGCGATGATGCGCCCTTCCGGCCTCCCGATTTGAGGCCTCCCCGGCCTGCATCCCAAGACGAACCGACCATGCACGCCTACCGCTCCCACACCTGCGGCGCCCTCCGTTTGGCCGACGCCGGATCGAATGTCCGCCTGTCCGGCTGGGTGCACCGCAAGCGCGACCACGGCGGCCTGCTGTTCGTCGACCTGCGCGACCACTACGGCCTGACCCAGCTGGTGCTGCACCCCGAGACGCCGGGCTTCGAGGCCGTCGAGCGCCTGCGCGCCGAGAGCGTCATCCGCATCGACGGCGAGGTCGTCGCCCGCGACGCCTCGGTCGTGAACCCCAACCTGCCCACCGGCGAGATCGAGATCCGCGTCGCGGCCGTCGAGGTCCTGTCCGAGGCCGCCGAACTGCCGCTGCCGGTCTTCGGCGAGCCGGACTACCCCGAGGAGATCCGCCTCAAGCACCGCTACCTCGACCTGCGCCGCGAGACCCTCCACCGCAACATCGTGCTGCGCTCGAAGGTGATCCACTCGATCCGCCGCCGCATGGTCGAGCAGGGCTTCCTCGAGTACCAGACCCCGATCCTGACGGCCTCCTCGCCCGAGGGCGCCCGCGACTTCCTCGTCCCGTCCCGCCTGCATCCGGGCAAGTTCTACGCCCTGCCGCAGGCCCCGCAGCAGTTCAAACAGCTGCTGATGGTCTCCGGCTTCGACCGCTATTTCCAGATCGCCCCCTGCTTCCGCGACGAGGACCTGCGCGCCGACCGTTCGCTGGAGTTCTATCAGCTCGACGTCGAGATGAGCTTCGTCACGCAAGAGGATGTTTTCGCTGCGATCGAGCCGGTCATGCATGGCGTGTTCGAGGAGTTCGCCGAGGGCAAGAAGGTCGATCCCTATCCCTTCGTCCGCATCCCCTATCGCGAGGCCATCTCCCTGTTCGGCACCGACAAGCCGGACCTGCGCAACCCGATCGAGATGTCGGACGTCAGCGAGCATTTCCGCGACGGCGGCTTCGGCCTGTTCAACAAGATTCTCGCGGCCGATGCGAAGAACGCCGTCTGGGCCATCCCGGCCCCGACCGGCGGCTCGCGCGCCTTCTGCGACCGCATGAACTCCTGGGCCCAGGGCGAGGGCCAGCCGGGTCTCGGCTACATCTTCTGGTCCGAGGATCAGGGCGCCTGGGGCGGGCCGATCGCCAAGAACCTCGGCGCCGAGGCGACCGACGCGCTGATGAAGTCCCTGGGCCTCGGCAAGGGCGACGCCGCCTTCTTCGCCGCCGGCGACCCGAAGGTCTTCTACAAATTCGCCGGAAACGCCCGCACCAAGCTGGGCCAGGACCTCAACCTGATCGCCGACGGCGAGTTCAAATTCTGCTGGATCGTCGACTTCCCGATGTTCGAATGGAACGAGGACGAGAAGCGCGTCGACTTCTCCCACAACCCCTTCTCCATGCCGCAGGGCGAGATGGAGGCGCTGGAGACGAAGGACCCGCTCGACGTGCTGGCCTACCAGTACGACATCGTCTGCAACGGCTATGAGCTGTGTTCGGGCGCGATCCGGAACCACAAGGCCGAGATCATGCTCAAGGCCTTCGACATCGCCGGCTACGACGCCTCGGTGGTCGAGGATCAGTTCGGCGGCATGCTCAACGCCTTCCGCTACGGCGCACCGCCGCACGGCGGCCTGGCCCCCGGCATCGACCGCATCGTCATGCTGCTGGCGGGCGAGACGGCCATCCGCGAGGTCATCGCCTTCCCGCTGAACCAGCAGGGCCAGGACCTGCTGATGGGCGCGCCGGCCGGCGTGCAGGAACGACAGCTGAAGGAACTGCACATCCGTCCGGCCCTGCCGCTGAAGGGCTGAACCCAAGAAGGCCCCGCGGGCGGGGCCTTCGATCAGCGGCCGCTGCTGGCGACGACGATATTTCGGGTGCGCGGCGGCGTCGGCGGTCTGGGAGGCGCCGGGGGCGCCACGCGCAGACCGGTGACCCCGCGGCAGGCGCGGGCCGTGAGGCCGTCGGGCAGACGGGTGGAGGCATCGCCGCAGGCCCGGCCGACCTGGGCCTGGCTGAGGCTCCGGGCGCGCGACAGGTCGGCGCCCCGGATGTCGGTCCGGTTCATTTCGGCGCCGTCGAAGTCCGCGCCGGCGAAGGCTCCCCCGGTCAGGCGGGCGCCGTTCAGGGTCGCGCCGGAGAAATCCGCCGAGCGGAAGTCGCCGTTGGCCAGGTTGGACATGCTGATGTCGGAGCCCGAGAAGTCCGTGCCGCGCGCCCGCACATTGGCCAGGGTGACGGCCACCAGTTCGGCGTCGCTGACGTCGGCGCCGCTGAGCACCGCCCCGTTCAGATTGACGTAGGACAGCTGCGCCCCTGACAGGTCGGCGTTCGCGAACTGGGCGCGCATCATGGTCGCGCCCGCGGCGTCGACCCCGGAAAGGCTGGCGGCGTTGAAATTGGCGCCGCTGAAGTTCGTCCCGTTCAGAGTGGCGCCGTCGAGGTCGGCGCGGCTGAAATCGCTGCCTGAGAAGTTCGACCCCACCAGCGCGGCGCCGCTCAGGTCCGCGCCGACGAGGGTGGCGTTGAGGAAGGCGGCGCCGTGGAAGGCGGCCCCGCTCAGGTCGCGTCCGGACAGTTCACAGCGGTTGCACGAGCCGCCCAGCGACACCATCCGCGCCATATCGCGGTCCTGAAGTCCGAACTGCAGGCGGATCTCCGCCGCCGCCGGCGTGGCGGCGAAAACGGTCACGGCGGCTCCCGCCGCCAGGCTGGCGGTCAGGAGGCGACGGATCAGGGGCGAGGCGAACTGGGTCACGCTCTGGTTCTGCCTCCAAACCCCGGCAAACCCTACTTAAATCGCCGTAAGGTGGGTGACCGTCCTCGTTCAGCTTAGCAGTGCGGGATGGTCAGTCCACGCGGCAGTTGCGTCGCCTCGTCGCCGCAGGCCTGGTTCAGCCGCGCCTGGGTCAGGCCGGTCGCCCGTTCCAGCGAGGCGCCGGCGAAGTTCGTCCCGCTGAGCGTCGCGCCGCTGAAGTTGGCGCCGTCAAGATAGGTCCCGACAAAGCTGGCGTTGGTCAGGTCCGCGCCGGCGAAGCTGGAGCCCGAGAACACCCCGCCGTAGGCCTCGACGTCGCGCAGGTCGGCGTTGCTGAAGCGGGTGCGGTTCATCACGCTGAGGCTCAGGTCGGCCTGCCGCAGCCGCGACCCGCTGAGGTTCAGTCCCCGGGCCTGGAGGCCGGAAAAGTCGCCCTGGAACAGGTTGCAGCCAGGGCAGCTGGCGCCGCCGCGGACGCGAGCGATCTGGCCGGCGTTCTGCGCCGAGGCAGGCAGGGCGGCGGCGAGCGCGGCGACGGCGAGGACGGCGATCAGGATAGGCTTCATGACGGGCTCCGTGTCTCGCAGGGCGCTGCAAGTCCCGCGCCATTGTGCCCGGCAATCGTTGATTTATCCCTGCATCGAGGGCGCGGCGCCGCAGGTGTCGCAGACCCATCCGGCGCCCCGCTGCTGCAAGGAGAAATCGCCGCAGGAAGGGCAGGCGGTCGCTTCGGCCCCGGCGGCGGCGTCCGCGGGCTGGGCGTCCCGCCTCTGGCCGAACGGAATCACCACGAGATTGTCGGGCGCCGCGCCGCGCGCGAATCCCTTCGAGATGAACCGGGCCGCGGGCACCGAATGGGGCTCGCCGTCCCCCGACGCGCCGCCGCCGAGGTCGTCCGCATTCAGTCCCTCGGGTTCAGCGTTGGCGAGCTCCTGCCGCCCCAGGTAAGACACGCCCAACTCACGGAAGATGTAGTCGAGAATCGAGGTCGCCGAGCGGATCGAATCATTGCCCGTCACCCGGCCGGCCGGCTCGAAGCGGGTGAAGACGAAGGCGTCCACGAACTCGTCGAGCGGCACGCCGTACTGCAGCCCGATCGAGATCGCGATGGCGAAATTGTTCATCAGCGAGCGGAAGGCGGCGCCTTCCTTGTGCATGTCGATGAAGATCTCGCCCAGCTCGCCGTCGTCGTACTCGCCGGTGTGGATGTAGACCTTGTGGCCGCCGACCGCGGCCTTCTGGATGTAGCCCTTGCGACGGTCGGGCAGCTTGCGGCGGGTCCGGTCTCGCTCGACCACCTTCTCGACGACACGCTCGACGGCCCGCGCCTCCGGCTCCCGCCGCCGCTCCCGCGGGGTCTCAGGCTCCGGCAGGTCCAGCCAGCGGCCGGCCGGAGCCGGGCGGCGCACCAGGCGCACGGCGCCGCGACCCTCGCGGGCCGCCTCGCCGAGAATTCGCACGGCTTGGGCGGACGTGGTTCTCCAGTCGATTTCGACGGGCGTCGGGTCAGGCGCCAGGCTGTGCGCCTCCAGGACGCCGCGCAACCGCGCTTCGAAGTCCGCCGGATCGTCGAGGAGTGGCCGCAAGTCCTCCGGCGCGTCGGGCCACGACGACAGGTCGCCGTGACCGAAGGCCCAGGCCTGGGCCTCGGCGACGGCCTCGGCCGTAAATCCGAGACGGATCAGCAGCGGCTCCTCGCCGACGTCCTCGACGCCGAGCACATCGCGCAGGAAGCCGGCGTCAAGGACCGGTGCGCGGAAGGCGTCGTCCAGCCGGTCCACCCGGAAGAGGGCCGATTCGATCGCCTCCAGCTCGACATCGGTCAGGCCGCGGGCGCGGAGGGCGGCATGATCGACTCCGGGGGCGCCGACGAGCGTACGCCGCCCGAGCAGGCGGCGTTCGGCCGCCTCCAGATCGCCCCCCGCGGCCGCGATGGCGTTGGCGATCGAAGGACGCAGCCGCTGTTCGATCCCGCCGTCGGCGCTCTGGAAAACGTCCAGGGCCGCCAGCGGCGTCAGCCCGAGGCGCAGGTCGGCGTCTGCGTCGGTGACGAACAGGTTGCACGGCCGGATGCTGGCGACGACCGCCGCAAGATCCTCGGCGAGGGCTGCGGCTTCCGCAGGATCGCCGCCGAGGGCCAGATCGGCGAGGCCGCCGAGACCGACGCTCAGCGGCGCGTCGCCACCGGCTTCCGACCACAGGCTGACGAGGCGCGAAAGGGCGAGCCCGAACTGATCGCCGGCGAGGGCGTGCAGGGCCGGCAGCGAGATCTGCACGGCCAGCCCGGCCGCAGCCGCGGCGAGGGCTTCGGCGGCTCCGGCGTCGAACGTCAGGATCAGATCGCCGTCCAGTGCGGCCTCCGCCGCCAGACGCGCGACCGGCGCGCCCGAGGCCACGAGATCGCGATCGGCCACGGCGATCATGGGGCTGAACAGGGGCGGCGGAAGCGGGCCGGCCTCGACGGGGTCTCCGGAAATCGCGCGGACGATATCGGCGTCGGTCGCGCCCGCCCGGCGTGCGGCGACGGCGGCGCGGGCGAGGGCCGGATTGCTCGCCGGATTCCTGCAGTCCGCGGCCGGCCCCTCGCAGCGGCTCACCGCATCGGCGACCGCCACGAGCGCGGCCGCGACCGTTTCGACGGCGCCGGAGGCCAGCCGCGCCGCGCGGCGTCGGGCCATCTCGGCGGTGAGTTTGGGATCGACCGCGGGATCCGCGAGGTCGAGTCCCGCACCGTGAGGCCGGCCCACGGCCGCCGGCGTGGCGGCGCCCAGCAGCAGGACCGCCGTCAGATCCTCGGCCGCGTCCCGCTTGAGGCCATGCTCTCGGGCGAAGCAGCGTGCCGCCTCGGCGAGGGGATCGGCGCTGTCGGGATCGACGCCCCGGCTTTCGGCCCACTCAAGCCAGGCTTCAACCTGGACGTCGGGCCAGTGCTCCGGCGCCCGCACCGCGACGATCCGGTCGGCGCGTTCGATCTCGCGCACCGGGCGCGGAACGAGGGCGGCGATCGGGGCGAAGCGGAACGGCGGTCGCATGGGCGGTCTCGTCAAGGCTCGGCCGATGCTAGACCTCCTGACGACATTCGCAATAAATCTAGCGTGTGGAGGTCGGGTTACCCCCAAGATGTTGAGGGCGAAGCCCCGCGCGACGCGCTGGACGGAACGCCTGCGGCTTTCTATGATCGGCCGACGTCGCCAGCCTCCCCCGAGCGACCTGAATGAGTGGATTTCCAAGGTGCTAGGCAAGATCTTCGGCTGGACCAGCGGCGCGACCCTCGGCACCCTGTTCACCATCGCCAAGCGCGGCCAGCTGGTCGGCTCGGACGAGTTCGGCAACCGCTATTACCTGTCGCGGGACAGCAGCAGCTATGACGGCCGCCGCCGCCGCTGGGTGGTCTACAACGGCTACGCCGACGCCTCCAAGGTGCCGCCGGACTGGCACGGGTGGCTGCACTACACCATCGACGAGCCGCCGACCGAGCGGCCGCTGCCGCGCCGGGCGTGGGAGAAGGATCACCTGCCCAACCTGACCGGCACCCCGATGGCCTGGCGGCCGCAGGGCTCGCTGGCGGCCGAGGGCCGCCGTCCCGCCGCGACCGGCGACTACGAGGCGTGGCGTCCGGAATGACGCGGAAGCGGGGCATCTTCGCGGGTGTCGCGGCGCTGGCCCTGCTGGCGTCGGGGGCTGTCGTGGCCTCGGCGCTGACCGATCTGCCGCAGGAGGCCCAGCCGGCGCAGGACCCCACAGCGGACCTGAACCGCCAGCCGACGCCTGCGACGCCGCCACCGACCGTGCCGCCGGAGCCCGCGCCCGAGGCCGAGCCTGCGCCGGCGCGGCCGATCCCGATCACCCCGCCGGTTCCAGTGATCGTCGTCGCCGACGACGCCGCGGAGGACGAGGCTGAAGACGAGGCGGACGAGGCCGAGGCGCCTGCTGCCGAGCCGGCCGCTTCCCAGCCTGCGCCGGACGCCGCGCCGGGCCGTCGCCAGCGCGCGCGCATCGCCGTCATCGAGGCGGTCGACAAGATCACCGCCGAGAAGATGCGCTTCGAGGTCGAGGTCGGCGGGCGACCCGTGCGCTTTCAGAAGGCGCTGATTTTCACCGCCCGGGCCTGCGAGATCTCCGCCCCCGACGAACTGGTCGAGGACTCGGTCGCCTATCTCGAGGTCAGCATCCAGCCGCGCGGCGTCCTCCAGGCCTCCCAGCCGCGCCAGATCTTCCGGGGCTGGATGTTCGCCTCGGCGCCGGCCGTGAACGGCCTGCAGCACCCGGTCTACGACGCCTGGGTGGTGGGCTGCAGGGCGTAGTCGACCGCCTCCGCCCCGATCATGGGCGCCTGCAATGAGCCGGCGTCGGTCGGCACGGTCCGGGCCGCCTTCAGCAGCCTGAGATAGTCGGCCTGCGGCGTCTCCACGGCGCCGAACTGGCCGAGATGGGCGGTCAGGAACTGGGCGTCCAGCAGGCGCCAGCCGCCGCGCTTAAGCCGGGCGACCAGGTGCACGAGGGCGACCTTGGAGGCGTCGCGTTCGCGGCTGAACATGCTTTCGCCGAAGAAGGCCCCGCCGAGGGCGACGCCGTAGAGGCCGCCGGCCAGCCGTTCGTCGCGCCAGCACTCGACGGAATGGGCGTGGCCGCGGGCGTGAAGCTCGCCGTAGAGACGGCGGATGGGATCATTGATCCAGCTGTCCTCGCGGCCGGGCGCAGCGGCAGCGCAGGCCTCGACCACGGCGTCGAAGGCGGTGTTGACCCGCACCTCGAAGACCTCGCTGCGAACCGTTCGCCGCAGGCGGGACGGGATGCGGAAACCGTCCAGCGGTATGACGCCGCGCTGATCCGGCTCGACGAGGAAGACCCGCGGATCGTTGCGGCCCTCGCCCATGGGGAAGACGCCGGCGGCGTAGCAGTCCAGCAACTGGTCCGGGCCGAAGCCGCCGAACGGGCCGCTGGCGCTGAAGCCCGGCTCCTCCACCGCGTCAGGCTTCGGCCTTCTGGCGCTTCGCCCACTGCTCCAACCAGTGGATGTCGTAGTCGCCGGACAGGATGTCCGGTTCCTGCAGCAGCTTCTGGAAGAGCGGAATGGTGGTGTCGATGCCGCCGACGACCATTTCATTGAGGCTGCGCTTGAGACGGGCGATGCACTCTTCGCGGTCGCGGCCATGGACGATCAGCTTGCCGATCAGGCTGTCGTAGTAGGGCGGGATCGAATAGCCCGCGTAGATGGCGCTATCCAGCCGCACCCCCAGGCCGCCGGGGGCGTGGAAGTCGTTCACCGTGCCCGGCGACGGGGTGAAGGTCTCGGGGTTCTCGGCGTTGATCCGGCACTCGATGGCGTGGCCCTCGAAGGTCACATCCTCCTGCCGGAACGACAGCGGCAGCCCCGCCGCGATGCGGATCTGCTCCCGCACCAGGTCGACCCCCGTGATCATCTCCGTCACCGGATGCTCCACCTGCAGCCGGGTGTTCATCTCGATGAAGAAGAACTCCCCGTCTTCCCAAAGAAATTCAATGGTTCCCACGCCGAGGTAGCCGATCGCGGCGATGGCCTTGTTGACGGTCGCGCCGATGGCGGCGCGCTCGGCGGCCGACAGGGCGGGGGAGGGGGCCTCTTCCAGCACCTTCTGGTGCCGGCGCTGCAGCGAGCAGTCGCGTTCGCCGAGATGGACGACATTGCCGTGACTGTCGGCGATGACCTGCAGTTCAATGTGGCGCGGCTTCTGGAGGTAACGCTCCATGTAGACGGCGCCGTTGCCGAAGGCGGCCTGGGCCTCGGATTGGGCCGTCTGGACGGCCTCGACAAGGTCATCGGCGGTCAGGGCGACCTTCATCCCCCGCCCGCCGCCGCCGGCCGCGGCCTTGACGATCAGGGGGAAGCCGATCGACTTCGACGCGGCGACCGCGGCCGCAACCGTCTCAACCTCGCCGTCCGAGCCCGGGACCACGGGAATGCCCGCGTCCTTGACGGTCTGCTTGGCGGTGATCTTGTCGCCCATGACCCGGATGTGCTCGGGCTTGGGCCCGATGAAGGTCATGCCGTGGGCCTCGACGATCTCGGCGAAGCGGGCGTTCTCGGACAGGAAGCCGTAGCCGGGATGGATGGCCTGGGCGCCGGTGATCTCGGCGGCGGCGATGATCGAGGGAATGTTCAGGTACGACTTGGCGGCCGGGGCCGGGCCGATGCAGACGCTCTCGTCGGCCAGCCGCACCCACATGGCGCCGCGGTCGGCCTCGGAGTGCACGGCGACCGTGGAGATGCCCATCTCCTTGCACGCCCGGTGGATCCGCAGGGCGATCTCGCCGCGGTTGGCGATGAGGACTTTCGTGAACACCGGATCAGGCCTCGAGCAGGACGAGGGGTTCGCCGAACTCGACCGGCTGGCCGTCGCCGACCAGCACCTCGGCCACGACGCCGTCGCGGGGCGACTGGATCGGGTTCATCGTCTTCATCGCCTCGACGATGAGCAGGGTCTGGCCCTTCTTCACCTTGTCGCCCGGCTGGACGAAGGGCGGGGCCTCGGGGGCCGGCTGAAGATAGGCGGTTCCGACCATCGGCGACTTCACCTCTTCACCCTGGCGGGCGACGATGGTGGCGGGGTCGGACGGCATGGAGGCGGGCGCAGAGGCGGCCGGGGCGTGGGCGGCCGGGGTCGCCGGCGCCGGGGCGGCGGCGTAGTGCACTGGCGCGGCCGCCGTGACCTCGCGGGCGACGCGGATCTTCAGATCGTCGCGCTCGACCTCGATCTCGGTCAGATCGGTGTCGTTCAGGATGTCGGCGAGGGCGCGCACCAGGGCGGTGTCGATCTCCTCGTTCTTGAGCTTGGGCGCGGACGTCTTGGGATCGGCCATGGGAGCCTCTTCTTACCTTCTAAACCGAACGGTCGGCGGCGGCGCGCTGTTCCTGCGCCAGCCGCAGGGCGGCCTGGACCGCCAGTTCGTAGCTGAACGGGCCGAAGCCCGAAACCACGCCGGCCGCGACCGGCGAAACATAGGAGCGGTGGCGGAAGCGTTCGCGCGCCGCCGGGTTGGACAGGTGGCATTCGACGATCGGGATCGTCAGGGTCTTCAGGGCGTCCAGCAAGGCCACGGACGTGTGGCCGTAGCCGGCGGGGTTGAGCACCAGGGCCGCAGCCTTGTCGCGGGCTTCCTGGACCCAATCTATCAGTTCGCCCTCGTGATTGGTCTGGCGGAAGACCACGGTCGCCCCGTCGGCCGCGCGTTCGCACCGCGCCTGGACGTCGGCGAGGGTCTCGCGCCCGTAGACGTCAGGCTCGCGGACCCCCAGCAGGTTGAGGTTCGGGCCGTTCAGGACGTAGAGGACGGGGGCTTCGGGCATGCGCTCGAGGTTATGACATCCGGCCGCGCGGATTCGGAGCGGCCTTTTAGCGGAGGCGTGGCGGTAATCAAACCGCCCGCCGGAGAGATTGACGTAACGGCATGCGCATTCAGGTCAATGGCGATCCCCGCGAGGTCGCGGCGGCGACGGTTCTGGCCCTGGTCGAGGAACTGGGGCTGGACGTGCGCAAGGTCGCCGTGGAGCGCAATCTGGAGATCGTGCCGAAGTCGCTGCACGCCTCGACCGCGATCGCCGCGGGCGACCGGATCGAGGTGGTGCAGTTCGTGGGCGGAGGGTGATGTCCGGTACTCTCGATCCCAGGGTCGTGGACCTTATCAACTACGCCGAGCCGGACCACGAACGCACGGGGATGATACTTGCGCCCGATCTGGTACCGGGCGCCGTTGACCGCGCCTTCCTCGAATTCGCGGCCAGCCACCTGGAAAGGGTTCTGGCGGATGAGGCGGTTTCGACCGGCGATCTGAAGGGCGCGCTCAACCGTGCATCCTGCAAGTCCTGGGGTATCGAGTATGATCGCCGGTTCACGCCGCGAGAGTTCCTCCAGGCGCTCAGGATGGCCATCCAGAACCATCTCCGGCAGGCTGTCTAGACGGGCGGCAGGGCTCGACAGGTCGGCGCTTCCTCGTTCGGCAGCCCGTAGCCGCCGAAGCGCATGTCCTGGGGATCGGCGGGGGCGTAGCCGGGCAGGTCGCCGTCACCGACTTCTTGGCGCAGGGCGGCCAGCCGCTCCTTCAGCCGGGCCTGTTCGGCGGCGTACTGCGGCCGGCCAGCGAGGTTGGTCTGCTCGTTCGGGTCGGACTGCAGGTCGTAGAGCTCCCATTCGTCGGCCA